>NZ_JBHXTL010000017.1:0-46383 GCF_042677365.1 Kitasatospora sp. NPDC127116 | reverse complement strand
GCACCGGTGGGTACGGTATTTCCGGTGTGGGGGGGGGATTGTTGTGTGCTCGAAGCCCGCGCTGCTACGTGTGCGCCCTCATCCACCCTGCGGCGAAGGCGAATCCGCCCGTAGAGGATGCGAGGAAGACGAGGACGAACGCCATGGCACTCGCCGGGGTCGATACGCCCTCGGGAATCACGAGGGCGGCGACGGCGGCGACCGCGAGGCTCCCGACGACGATCACGCCGGCGGCGACGACGGCCGCACACCTCTGCGGAGGACGACGACCAGCCGCTCGATGACGTCCGGCCGGGCGGCCCCGAGGTCGATCAGGACGACGCCGGTGGCCTTGGCCGAGCGCCAGTCGATCCCGAGGGACGGGAGTTTCACGTCGGCGGCGTTCAGGACGGCCTGGAGGTCGTCGAGGACGTCGGCCGCGGTGCGACGGTCCTCGGCCGTGATCTTGTCGATCATGCTGCTCATCGGGCATCTCACTGTTCGGTGTTCGTGATCCAACGCGCTTCGGCGTCCCACTCGATGCCGCCGTTGAGGGGCCGGAGGTAGGCGCGGCCCTGCTGCCACCCCATGAAGGCGGCCCAGCGTCCCGAGCGGACGTCGAAGACCCGCTCGCCGACGATGGAGGGGCGGTAGGGGCTGGAAGGCGGCGCCACCCGCCGCGCGGCCGGCGCCGCGGGGGTCAGGGAGGAGGCGTTCACCCGCGCCTCGGGGACGGAGTCGCCGCACTGCGCGCAGCGGCAGGGCGGAAAGTTCCGCCGCAGAACCAGGCTTTCGACACCCTGATTGTTCGTCATATTCACCGACTAGTCTCTCTCTGTTGCTATCCCCTCACCAAGAGTGTCTGCTCGCGACTAGTATCAGAAGAGCTTCACTTTGACAGCGAGCATTGTGGAAATCGGTGATCACCATGCCTCAGCGGGAACTAGACCCAACCTCATCTCCGAACGCGGCCATCGGCGTTCAGCTGCGACGCTTCCGCAAGGCGAGGGGGCTCACGCAGATCGAGCTCGGACGGCGGACCAACTACAGCGATTCACTCATCTCCATGATCGAGAACGGAGACCGCCCCGCGCCATTGAACCTCGTTCGCCGGTGCGACAAGGAACTCGACACCTGCGAGGCGCTTGAACTCCTGTACTGGACTGCCAAGAGCAGCACCTTGATCGGCGGATTCGTCGCCTTCATCGAGCACGAGCGCAAGGCCACGGCCTTCAAGGTCTACGAGCTGAACGTCATCCCCGGACTGCTCCAGACCCGGGCCTACGCCTCCGCGATCGTCAGCGCCGAGGCCCGACGGGGCGAGATCCCCGAAGACAAGGTCAGCGAACGCGTCAATGTCCGGATGGCGCGCCAAGCCGTGCTCTACCAGGAACCCGCCCCCTCGATCCGCATCGTCATGGAAGAGAGCTGCCTGCGGCCCGTCGGTGGCCCCTTCGTCATGGCCGAACAGCTTCGCCGACTGGAGAATGTCGCCGGCCTTCCGCACGTCATGCTGCAGATCGCGCCGTCCAGCCTCGGCGAGAACCTCCCGTCGCTCCTGCCGTTCACGCTGCTCACTTCCCCGAGCGGGGCGTGGATGGCCTACCTCGAAACCATCCAACGGGGCTACGTAGAGCGAGAGAACCAGGACAACATCCACTCCCTCGCAAGGACTTACGATTGGCTCCAGGCCCAAGCCCTCTCATGTGCGGACTCCCTGGCTCTCATCCGCACGCGTCTCAAGGAGTTCCACGCCATGTTCCCCATCGCGGCCTCCAAGCCCGTCTCCTGGCTGAAGTCCTCGTACAGCAGTGGCGGCGGCAACTGCATCGAGGTCGCACCGGGCATCTCCGGCATCCTCCCCGTGCGGGACAGCAAGGACCCCGACGGCCCTCAGCTCGCCTTCGACATGGACGCCTGGCAGTCCTTCGTCGCCGGCATCAAGTCCGGCGATTTCGGCAGCGGCTGAGAAGTTGTGACGGAGTGGGCCTCGCCCGCTCCAGGCGAGGCCCACTCCGCCCGCTCACGCCGCCACAGGCCTCGTCAGGCGGCGCACCAGAGTGACCAGTGCCTCCCGGTCCGCCGCCGGGTCGGTCGCGCCGGAGAGGAGCAGCCGCACCATCTGCGGCAGCGTGAACCACGCGTTCACCAGGCCGATCACCGCGAACATCAGCCGTCCCGGATCCACGTCGTCGGCCAGCTCGCCCGCCCGCTGCGCGGCCGCGAGGACGGCGACCTTCTCTCCGTAGTGCGCGGTGCGTTCGGGCTCCGCCGCCAGCGCCTCGGACTCCGTGCCGCGCTGCAGCCCTTCCCAGGCCAGCAGGCGGGAGAAGTGCGGGTTGGCCGAGTGGTAGTCGAAGACGCGTCCGGCGTAGTCGCCGAGCTCCAGCCCCGGCACCGGGGTGAGCGGCACCGCTTCCGCCAGCTTGCCGAGTTCGGACGCCAGCACTGCGGCGAAGAGCTGCTCCTTGCTGCCGAAGTACTGGTAGATCCGCTCCTTGTTCACTCCTGCCCGGGTGGCGACGCGGGCGATCCGGGCACCGTCCGGGCCGGATTCGGCGAACTCCTCGACGGCGGCGTCGAGGAGGAGTTGCTGCGTGCGTGCGGTGTCCCAGGCCATGGCACCACCTTAGCGCGAATCTCCAACCAAAGGGTTGGACATCCGCGTGCGCGCCTGCCAAACTCCAACCGACGGGTTGGAGTTTTGGGCATCCAAAGCCTCCAGCCGCTCACTCACGGGAGGAAACCGCCTTGAACACCGACAGCATCACCGCACCGGCCCCCGCCGCACCGTCCGTGCACCGCCGGGCACTGCTCACCTGGCTCGCCGTCTACCCGACCATCACCGCCGCCTTCGCCCTGCTCGGCCCCCACCTCGGGCGCCTGCCGCTGGTGCTGCGGACCCTGGTCATGACCGGTCTCGTCGTCCCGGTCGTCGTCTACGCCTTGCTCCCCCTGCTGCTCAAGGCGGAGAAGAAGCTCACCCACCGCCCCGGTCGACGGAAGTAGCGAGCACCCGGATCGGCGACAGCCGCCGCACCGCTCCGGGCGCCGGACGGAGGAGCTACCGCCCCTCGGCGACCAGGAAGCGGCCGGAGCGCCACTGCAGCCGCGCCGGGCCGCCGGTGGGCCAGTCGTGGTTCAGGTGGCGGCGGCCGCGGCCGAGGGCGCCGAGGTCCTGGGGCCGCAGCGTTCCACTCCTCAGGCCGCTCGCCTCGACGGCCGTCACCGGCATGATCGTCACGTACTGGGCATCGTCCCCGCCCATCCAGTCGACGACCTCGGTGAAGATCCACACGAACTGCTGCGAACACCCCAGGCAGCGCCGAAGGTTGACCGCGAAGCGCGAGCCGCCCACCACCTCCGCCTCGTGTTCGAAGCCCTCCCGCTGCCGGCCCCACACGGCCCGCTCGTCCTCGCCGTAGCACTTCGCGCAGCCGAACTCCGCCATCGGCCTTCCCATCGGTCGACTCCCTGTTCCGCGAGGTCCCGTGTCGCGGCCCATGATGCCCTCAGGGCCCCGGGGGCCGGTCGGGCAGTTCACCCGACCGGGGAACAATTCACGGACCGTTCCCGCACCGTTCGCGCCTCAGGGCGGATACCCGAACGGCCGGTTGACGCCCCGGGGCCCGGCACGGGCTTCGGACCGCACACCTCGAAGTCCGCGCCGACGGCTCCCGCGCCCGAACGGGCCGTCGCGCCGAAAGGTGACGCGTACATGTCCCAGATTTCTGGGATTCTCCTCGCCCACCCAGCTGGCACAGAATCGTCGCCAGGCCCTCCGGTGAGAGTGGAGGTCGGTCAAGTCACCTATCTGAAACAGGAGTTGATCAACGATGACCCGCTCCTTCAAGCACGCCGGTGCCGTCCTCGCGGCGGCGGCGCCTCGCTGTCCCTGTCCGGCGCGGACACGGCCGTCGCCCGGCCCGCAGCGGCCGGCGGCTCGGCCCGGAACTGCGTGGTGAGCGCGGAGGGCGGGCAGTAGAAGTGCTTCGGCGGCTACCGGGAGGCCATCAAGTCCGCCATCGGCGGGCGGGTCGTCGACGCTCCGTTGACCGCCGCCGCGCCCGCCCGGGACACCGGGGTCACCGAAGAGCTGAACTGTTCCAGCAACTCCTCCAACCTGATCGTCATGGGGACGATCCACCAGGGCTTCTTCTTCGAGGGCGAGTCCGTGACCTTCACCGGCCCGCACGACTGCATACGACGGCAACAACGCCGACCACTCCTTCGGCATCCCCGCCCCGCCCGGCGCGCCCCCTCCTCGGTGGCCGCCGGGGGGAGCAGGGTCGGGGCAGGGGGCGGCCGACCGGTAGCCCCGGCCGGCCGCCCCCGCCGCCGTTCTCCGGCAAACCGTTGGCGCGGGGCGGCCGCCGTGTCGACAATCACCGCATGGAGGAAATGAAGCCGTCCGACGGCGTCGTCACCCTGTCCCCGCTGTCCCCGGACGATGCCGAGGCCCATCTCCTGGGCGAGGACGAGGCGCTCGTCCGCTGGCTCAACGGCGGCCCCGGCACACGGGATGGCGTCGAGACGTACCTCCGCCACTGCCGGGAACAGTGGGAGGCCTCCGGGCCGCTCCGCGCGTTCGGCATCCGCGTGGAGCCAGGCGGGGTGCTCGCGGGGACGGTCGACCTGCGGTTCGCGGGGGAAGGCCTGGCTCCCGGCCAGGTGAACATCGCGTACGGCCTCTACCCGTCCTGGAGGGGGCGGGGCCTGGCGACCCGGGCGGTCCTCCTGGCCTCCCGGTACGCGGCCGCCGAGGGCGGCGTGGAGGCGGTGATCCAGGTGGAGCCGGAGAACACCGCCTCCACCGCGGTGGCGCACCGGGCGGGGTTCCTCCTCGACCGGCGGACGCACCGCGGGGACGGCACCCGGTCGGACCGGTACCACCTGGACCTGCGCACCACCGACCGCTGACGGGACGGCCACGGGACGCGGGGCGCAGGGCGCCGGCCGCGGGGCGCAGCGCACGGGGCGTCCCTCAAGGTCTCCCGCCGGCGGCGCCTCGCGGCGGAACGCGGCGCCTCGCAGCGGAACGGCGCCGACCAGTCGCCCGACCGCCCCGTCAGTCGGTCTCCAGCAGGACCGCCGGGAGCGCGCCGTCCAGCACCAGGGCCCGCGGCAGGGTGAGGCCGAAGTGGCGGCCGAGCACCTCCAGGCAGGTGCGGTGGAGGTCGTCGTTCTCCCGGTCGTGGTCGGGCAGCCCGGCGGCAGCCAGTTCGGCCGTCAGGGCGGCGACGGTGGCGGGCTCGCCCCGGACACCGTCGGGGCCCCAGCTGGCGTCCAGGTGGAGGTTGAGGAAGCAGGTCTCCCGGCCGTCCCGGTAGCCGCGGAAGAACGGCGGCACCGGCTTGCCGTTCTCCTCCTCGAACTCCAGGTGGTAGACCTCGGCGCCGCCGCGCGAGGCGGACGGCGACACACTCAGCTCGCCCTGCCAGTAGCCGTACACCACCGCGAAGGCGAGGTCGCCGCTGCGCCCGTGGTGCAGCCCGATGTCCTCGACGTCACCGGGGAATTCGAGTTCGTACTCCTCGACCAGGTCGTCCGCCGTGAGTTCGCCGAGCGGGCGCACGGTGCACCCCGGGAGTTCCTCGGCGATCCGGGCCACGAGCTCCTCGGGCTCCAGGCCGCGGGCCAGGACCACGCTGTAGCCGCCGAAGGCGATCGACTGGGGTTCGGCGAGCCAGGTGAGTGCGTCCGTCATGGTGATCATCATGACGCACGGGCCAACCGTTCGGTATTCCGAACGGCCGGGCAGCGCGGCCGAACCCGTTCCGCCCGCTCAGTGCCAGAGCCCCCACGAGGCCGGCCGGACCGGTTCCGCGAGGTGGCCGTGCTGCTCGGCCCGGTACTGCAGCACCAGCACCGAGCGGACCTGTTCGCCGTCCAGCGCGGTGTAGGCGTGCGGCAGCGCCGCGTCGAAGCCGATGTAGTCGCCGGGGCCGAGTTCGATCTCGCGCCCGTCGACCCGCACGCCCAGCCGGCCGGTCTGGACCACGGTGTGCTCGGTGCCGGTGTGCCCCCCGGAGTCCTGGGCGGCTCCGGCGCGCACCACCTGGTCGTACAGCTCGAACACCGCGTCCCCGGACTCGATCCGGCGCAGCGGGCGCAGGTCGACGCCCCGCCCGCTGAGCACCTCGGTCTCGGCCGCGCGCACCACCGTGACCTCGCCGCCCGGCCGGGCCTCGACCAGGTCGGAGATCGGCACGCCGAGCACCCGGGAGAGCCCGAGCACCGTCTCCAGCGTCGGGTTCCCGGCCCCGGACTCCAGCTGGGAGAGCGTCGCCTTCCCGACCCCGGCCTGCCGGGACAGCTCGGACAGCGACAGTCCGCGCTGGGCGCGCACCCGCTTCAGGTTGGCGGCGAGGACGCCCCGGACGGATTCCTCGGCATCGTTCACTCTCGACCTCTTCTCACCCGGCACTGTTCGATATACCGTACGGGACGCACACCGACGGACGGGGAAGCGTAGCGAAGCACCGCGCTTCCCTCACCCTCACCAGGAGACCTCAGTGACCGAGCCCGCCGAGCCCGCCGAGACCACGCAGCCCGCCGAGACCATCAAGTACCGGAAGAACGGCCTGACCCGCGGGGTCACGGACGAGCTCGCGGAGAGCATGACGCAGGGCTGGGCCGACACCGAGCGCACCGCCCTGGAGCCCGTCCCCCAGGCCGCGCACACCGCCCGCCGCCGCGCGGAGCTGTCCGCCGCCTTCCCCGGCGACCTGCTGGTGGTCCCGTCCGGCAACCCCAAGGTCCGGGCCAACGACACCGACTACCCGTTCCGCCCCTCCTCCGACTACGCCTACCTGACCGGCGACCAGTCCCAGGACGGCGTCCTGGTGCTCACCCCGACCGGCGACGCCGGCCACGAGGCCGTGCTCTACCTGCGCGACCGCTCCCGCGTCGACAACGGCGAGTTCTGGCTGGACGGCCACGGCGAGCTGTGGGACGGCCGCCGCAACAGCCTGACCGAGAGCGAGCGGCTGTTCGGCCTGCCCTGCCGGGACGTGCGCACCGTCCGCGCGGACCTGCGCGCCGCCACCGGCCCGGCGCGGGTGCTGCGCCGCCACGACGCGGGCGTGGAGGAGGCCCTCGCGGACCGGGCGGTCGCCGAGCGGGACGAGGAGTTCGAGGTCTTCCTGTCCGGGCTGCGCCTGGTCAAGGACGCGTTCGAGATCGAGGAGCTGCGCTTCGCCTGCGCCGCCACCGCCCGCGGCTTCGAGGACGTGGTGCGCGTCCTCGGCACCGACACCGAGACCGCCGAGCGGCTGATCGAGGGCACCTTCTTCGTCCGGGCCCGGGTCGAGGGCAACGACGTGGGCTACAGCACCATCGCCGCGGCCGGCCCGCACGCGACCACCCTGCACTGGGTGCGCAACAGCGGGCACGCCCGGCCCGGCGACCTGCTGCTGCTCGACGCGGGCGTGGAGACCAACCACCTCTACACCGCCGACGTCACCCGCACCCTGCCGGTCAGCGGCCGCTTCACCGAGCTGCAGCGCAAGGTCTACGACGCCGTGTACGCGGCCCAGGAGGCCGGTATCGCGGCCGTGCGCCCGGGCGGGCAGTTCCGCGACTTCCACCACGCCGCCCAGCGCGAGCTCGCCGAACACCTCACCTCCTGGGGCCTGTTCGGCGACCTGAGCGCGGACAAGGTGTACGAGCTGGGCCTGCACCGCCGCTTCACCCTGGCCGGCACCGGGCACATGCTGGGCATCGACGTCCACGACTGCGCCCACTCCCGCACCGAGGAGCACGTCGACGGCCCGCTCGTGGCGGGCATGGTGCTCACCGTCGAGCCGGGCATCTACTTCCAGGAGAACGACCTGACGGTGCCGGAGGAGTACCGGGGCATCGGGGTGCGGATCGAGGACGACATCCTCGTCACCGAGGACGGCAACGAGAACCTCTCCGCCGGCCTCCCGCGCCGCTCCGACGAGGTCGAGGCCTGGCTGGCCCGCCTGCGCGGCTGATCGGCTGATTCACGAAGAGCGGCACCGGGGCGTACCCGGTGCCGCTCGCCGTACGGCTACTTGAGCCGCTTGAGCCGCTCCGGCTACTTCAGCTGCTGCAGCGCCACGCCCACCCGCCGCACCGCCGCCTCGACGTCCTCGGGCATCCGGCTGGTGAAGCAGAGCCGGAAGAAGCCCGGCTCCGCGTTGTGCATGGTCCCGCCGGGCAGCAGGGAGACCTCGGTGGGTTTGGCGGCGAGGTAGCGGAACAGCCACTCCTCGTTCGGGTCGAGCCCGTCCGGCCCGATGGCCGGAAGCCCGTTCACGTGCTCACCGGGCGCGCGCTTGCCCAGGTACCTGCTGAGGTCGAGCCAGAAGAACATCGCGGCGTTGTCGCCGTCCCGGTGGACGTACTCGATCCCGGCGGCGTCCAGGGCGTCCTTGGTCCTGCGGAAGCTCGCGCTCAGCAGTCCGCGGTAGTCGCGCATCGCGCGCACGGGGTACGGCTCCCCGTCGAGGGTGGTCTTGAACAACTCCCCGACGACGTAGGTCTTCAGCGAGTCGAACGGGGTGAACCAGGGCAGTGCGCGGGTCTGCTCGGCCGGGTCGTCGCTGCCGAGCATGGCGCGGTGCACGGCCTCGTTCTTGGAGACGACGAATCCCGTGCGGAAGCCGGACAGCCCGAAGTCCTTGGCGAAGCCCCAGACCAGGTGGATCCGGTCGGCATGCCGCTGGTACGCGTCCAGGGCCACCGCGCTGGTGAACGGCGTCGTACCGGTGTCGAGTTGGGAATGACAGTAGATCTCGTCCGAGATGATGTGCAGATCGGTGTGCGCGAGCGCCCAGTCGTAGATCTCGTCGAGCAGTTCCTTGGGGTAGTTGACACCCAACGGGTTGTGCGGATTGGTGAGGACGAGCAGCCGCGGGGTGTGCCCCGCCTCCTTCCGCGCCTCGTAGGCGTTCACGATCAGGTTGAGGGTGAGCCGGTAGCGGTCCTCGCCGTGGGTGGGCAGGTGCACCGGGACGCACTTCAGCTTGGGCCGTTCCTGGAACGACCAGTTGAAGCCCTGCCAGTACGGCGCCGGGATCAGCACCTCGTCCCCCGGCTTGAGCGGCTCGCCGCCCGTCCCCTGCCGCCGCATGAGCCCGAAGGCGATGCACTCCAGCGCGGAGGAGACCCCGGCGCAGCCGAACACGTCGTCCATCGCGACCGTGCGGCCGAACGCCCGGGTGAGCAGGTCCGCCACCTGCTGACGCAGCCACGGTATGCCGACCGGGGCCATGTACTTGATGTTTGCCTCGGGGATCAGCCGGACCTTGTCGAAGACGTCCCGCTGCATCGAGTGGTGGTACAGCAGGACGTTCTCCGCGACGGACAGGTCGATCGCGGTGTCCGGTGCCAGGTGCTGGTGGTAGAAGGCGAGGGCCTGCTCGAAGTCGGGCAGGCCGGCGTGCAGGTCGGCGACCGCCTGGGGCGGGGCGAGCCTGAGTCCGTTCACGGTGGTGGTCATGGTGGTCCCCTGTCGGGTGAGCGGGTCCGGCGGTGCGCCGGAACGGTGCCGAACGACGCCGTTCGCACACGCATCGCCCCCAGCCGACCATGCCCCGGAACCGGCCGCCAGCGCTCGGCGGCCGTCCGGACGGCGCCCCTGCCGACGATCAGGCGGGCAGCGGCTTGGCCCACCGGCTCCACTGCGGCTGGGGCCGGTAGCCGGCCGCCTGCCAGGTGCGGTGGCCGAGGGCGTTGTCGTCCAGCACCATGGCGTCGGCGCGCCGCCCACCGAGCGCGGCGAAGCGTTCCTCGGCGGCCGCCAGCAGCGCGGCGCCGATGCCCCGGCGGCGGTGGTCCGGGTCGACGGCGAGCCGGTAGAGGTGGCAGCGCCAGCCGTCCCAGCCGGCGATCACCGTGCCGAGGACGGTCGCCGGGTCGTCGGCCGGGGTGGCGACGATCAGGCAGTCCGGGTCCCGGGCGAGCAGGGCGGTCACCCCCGCCTCGTCGTCCGTGATGCTGGTGCCCTTGGCGGCGCGGGCCCACAGGGCGAGCAGGACGGGGATCTCGGCGGGGACGGCGGGGCGCAGGGCGATCTGATCGGTCATGCGCGCCTGTCTAGCAGCCGTGCACCGCCGCCCACCCGGAATTCCGTACCGTGGACGTGTCTTGGACGGTCAGCCGAGCCGCCACACCGTCGTGGTCTTGACCGCGGTGTCCTCCAGGTCCGCGACCACCGGCACCTGGTAGGCCGCCACCGCGGTGAACCGCTCGCGGGGCAGGTAGGCCCGGCCCGGGTCGCCGACGACCACGGTCGCGCCGCGCGCCGCGGCCCGCTCCAGGAAGGGCAGGAAGCGGGCGGCCATGGCCCGTTCGTAGAAGACGTCGCCCGCGAGCACCACCTCGGCGGGACCGCCGTCGCCGTCCACCAGGTCCACCAGGGCGCCGTCCACCCGCACCCCGTTGGCCTCGGCGTTCAGCCCGATCGCGGCCACCGCGTAGGCGTCGATCTCGGCGGCGCGCACGTCCGTGGCCCCGCGCAGCGCGGCGGCCACCCCGACCAGCCCGGAGCCGGCCGCGACGTCCAACACCGTACGGCCGGCGACCAGTTCGGGGTGGTCCAGCACGTAGCGGGCGACCGCCACCCCGCCCGCCCAGGCGAAGGCCCAGAACGGCGGCGGCAGCCCGTCCTCCCCGCGCGCCCGTTCGGTGGTCTCCCACAGGGCGATGGCGTCCTCGGCCATGTGCAGGCTGATCTCGGACACGAAGGGGACGGGCTTCAGCTCGGTCTCCCGCCGGATGAAGGCGAGGTCCTCGGCGGTCTGAAGGGCGGGCGGGAGAGCGGATCGGAGAGTGCGCAGCTCACTCGGCATGTCCGCAGCATAGGGCCCGCGCGGGGGTGCTCCCCGCCACCCGTCCGGCGGGACGCCCCCACCCGCGTGCCCGACGGCCGGGTTCACCCCCGCTCGTCCACCACCCGCTTGATCTTCCCGACCGAGCGCTCCAGCGTGTACGGGTCCACCACCTCGGCCGCCACGGTGATCCCGACCCCGTCCTTCACCGCCCGGACGATCGCCGCCCGCGCCGCCGCCCGCTGTTCGGCGGAGGCCTCCGGCCGGGCCTCGACCCGGACGGTCATGTGGTCCAGCCGCCCCTGCCGGCCGAGCCGCAGCTGGAAGTGCGGCGCGACGCCCGGGGTGCGCAGCAGGATCTCCTCGATCTGGGTCGGGAAGACGTTCACCCCGCGCAGGATGATCATGTCGTCGCTGCGCCCGGTGACCTTCTCCATCCGGCGGAAGGCCGGCCGCGCGGTGCCGGGCAGCAGCCGGCTGAGGTCCCGGGTGCGGTAGCGGATGATCGGCAGGGCCTCCTTGGTGAGCGAGGTGAAGACCATTTCGCCGCCCTCCCCCTCCGGCAGCACCTCGTCGGTGAACGGGTCGACGACCTCCGGGTAGAAGTGGTCCTCCCAGATGTGCAGCCCGTCCTTGGTCTCGACGCACTCCTGGGCGATGCCGGGGCCGACCACCTCGGAGAGGCCGTAGATGTCGACGGCGTGCAGGTCGAGCCGCTCCTCGATCTCGCGCCGCATCTCCTCCGTCCAGGGCTCGGCCCCGAAGATGCCGACCCGCAGCGAGGTGCCGCGCGGGTCGACGCCCTGCTTCTCGAACTCGTCCAGGAGGGTCAGCAGGTAGGACGGGGTGACCATGATGATCTCGGGTTCGAAGTCCAGGATCAGCCGCACCTGGCGGGCCGTCATGCCGCCGGAGGCCGGGATGACGGTGCAGCCGGCCCGCTCGGCACCGTAGTGGGCGCCGAGGCCGCCGGTGAACAGCCCGTAGCCGTAGGCGATGTGCACCTTGTCGCCGGGCCGGCCGCCGGCCGCGCGGATCGAGCGGGCGACCACGTCGGCCCACATGGAGAGGTCGTTGTCGGTGTAGCCGACCACGGTCGGCAGCCCGGTGGTGCCGCTGGAGGCGTGGATCCGGCGGACCTGCTCCATCGGGACGGCGAACATGCCGAAGGGGTAGCCCTCGCGCAGGTCGGCCTTGGTGGTGAAGGGGAAGCGGGCGAGGTCGTCCAGGGTGCGGCAGTCCTCGGGGCGGACCCCGGCGGCGTCGAACTTGCGGCGGTAGAGCTCGACGTTGTCGTACGCGTGCCGCAGGGTGGCCCGCAGCCGGGTGAGCTGGTGGGCGCGCAGCTCGTCCGGGGTCATCCGCTCACCGGCGTCCAGGAGCTCCGGCGGGATCGGCTCCCCGAGGTGTCGGTGCGGGACGGGTGCGGTGCCGGTCATCGTCGCTCCTTCGCTGCTCGGCCGGGTTGCCCTGCCACGGGCACCGACCGATCGTTCGGTCAGCCCTGTTCGCTCCATTGATCCAGTACCCGAACCACCTGTCAAGGGATCGCACGAGGCTTCCGGAATGTGAAGTTCCGACCACTTCGAGGTGACTTCACCTCGACAGCTTGGCTGTCCGATATGAAAATCATTACAGAAGTTTGACTTGCCACCGGCCTTCACCGCCCCGCCCCCATGGTTCAGTAGTGCGGTTTCCGCCCCGCACCCCGGAGTGATCACCGTGCCCACGACTCCCGCCCTGGTCAGCGCGCTGCGCGAACTCGGCGACCGACCCGCCGTCGTCGCCGACGGGCGCGCGATCAGCGGCATCGGCCTGCTGCTCGGCGTCTCCCCGCCGGGCGGCCTGCCCCGCGCCCTCGCCCGGCGCGTCGCCGAGCACGCCGCGCTCCCGCCCTCCGCCGCCCGGGCCGCCGAACAGCGGCTGCGCTACTGGGCCGGCGTCCTCGGCACGCCCCCGATCCGGCACACCGTGCTCCACCCCGTCACCGACCTCGCCGTCGACCTCGCCCTCGCCACCCTCCTCGCCGGCGGCACCGTCCACTGCGGCGACCCCGACCAGCGGCCCGAACAGCAGCTCCGGGCCGTCGCCGCCGCCCGGACCACCCACCTCAGCCTGCCCTCCGCCCTGCTCTGGCCCCTCAGCCGGCAACCCGACCTCACCGCCCACGACCTCGGCGCGCTGCGCCTGGTCCTGCACGTCGGCCCCGAACCCCGACAGGAGGACGTCTACACCGCCGTCGACGCCCTCGGGGCCGTCCTCGCCCACGTCCGCGCCCCCGACACCAACACCGAGGCCGCCGACCGCCGGCTGCGCGCAGACACCGAGAACGCCACCGCCGCCGCCTGGAAGCACAGCATCGGCATCACCGCCGCCCAGGTCCGCGACTTCGGCGCCCAGCTCGACCGGGCCGTACTCGCCGCACTGCTGCACACCCTCCAGCAGAGCGGCGTGCTCACCGACCCCGCCCGCGGCCACCCCGAGGCCGAAGTGCTCGCCACGGCCATGGTCACCCCCGCCCAGCGCCCCCGCGTCGCCCGCTGGCTGGACGCGCTCGCCCGGCACGGCCTGATCACCCGCCAGGACGGCGGCGCCCAGGGCCCGGTCTTCCGCGGCCGCCCCGGACCGGCCGCCGCCGAGGTCCGCGACACCTGGCGCCCCGCCGTCGAGACCTGGGCCGACGGGCTCGGCCCGGCCGCCGCCCTCACCCGCGTCCGGCGCGACGCCCTGCGGCTGCCCCGGGTGATCACCGGCCAGGAGACCCCCCGGCCGGCCGCCACCCCGGTCCGCCGGGCCGCCGCCCGCGGCTACCTCGGCGCCGCCCTCGGCGCGCTGGTGCGCGGCACCGCCGAGGCCCACCAGGGGCCCGGGCCGCTGCGCGTGCTCGAACTCGACCCCGAGGGTGGCGAGCCCGCCGTCGCCCGCGCCCTCGCCGCCGCCACTCGGCCCCGGCACGCCGTCGAGCACCACTCCGTTCCCGACGGCGGGCGCTACGACGTCGTCGTCGCCACGGTGACAGCGGCTCCGGCTCCGGCTTCGGCTTTTGCCCCGGCTCCGGCTTTTGCCCCGGCTCCGGCTCCGGCCTCGACCGCGGCCGCCACCGCCACCGCCACCGCCACCGCCACCGCCACCGGAGAACCGGAGCAGGAGGTGACGGCCCTGGTCCGGCTGCTCTCCCCCGGCGGCCGGCTGCTGCTGCTCGCGCCCACCGCCGAACACCTCGACCTGCTGATCACCGGCGACGCCCACGGCCCCACCGCCCGCCCGGCGGAGCACTGGCGGGCCGCACTGACCGCCGCGGGCTGCCCGACCGTACTGACCCTGCCGGAGGACGAGCACCCGATGGCACTGCTGGGGCAGCGACTGTTCGCGGCCCGGGTGGACTGACGGACGCCCGGGGGTGCGGCTGGCTACTCTCAAGAGTCATGACCACTTCCGCGCCTCCGGCCCGACCCGCCCGCGGGTCCATCGTGTCCGTCCGCTCGATCGGCTCCATCGTGTCCGTCCGGTCGATCGGCTCGATCGGTTCGGTGCTGTCGACCGGCTCGATCGGATCCGTCCTCTCCCTCGGCTCGATCGGGTCGGTGCTGTCCATCGGCTCGATCGGGTCGGTGCTGTCCATCGGCTCGATCGGATCCGTCCTCTCCCTCGGCTCGATCGGCTCGGCCTGCTCCGCCCTCAGCGTCCTGTCGGCCGGCTCCCGGCGCGGCCTCGGCTCGCTGCTGTCGGAGCGTTCCCTCCCGTCGGTGCTGTCCCGGCGGCTCGCCCACCCGCCCACCGTGGCCGAGCGGTGAAGTCCGGATCACGCACCGCCACCCGATCCGTACCATTTCGATACCGAAGCCTGGATGAGCTGCGAGGATCCTCGCCGCCCGGCTCCGTCCCCGGGTAGGCTCCGCATGTCCTCCGGCCCTCGCGCAGGCGGCCCCCTGCCGCCGTGCCGCGTTCTCCGGGGGTTGCACCCCCGCGGGCCACTCGGTGGGCACCGCGCACTCGACACCGCGCGCCAGGGCAGTCGCGCGAACGGCGAAGGGCATCGCATTGGCGGATCGGCTCACCGGAGGAGACTCCTCGCTGCTGCGGCGGATCAACGCGGCGGTCACGCTCCGGGCGCTGCGCAACGGCCACTCCGTGACCCTCACTCAGCTCGTCGGCGAGACCGGGCTCTCCCGCCCGACCGTCGAGGGCGTGATCGAGGGTCTGGTCGAGACCGGGCTGGTCGCCGAGGTCGAGCAGCCTCGGGAGGAGGGCCAGCCGGGCCCCGGCCGCCGCGGCCGCCCGGCCCGCTGGTTCCGCTTCCGCGCCGAGGCCGGGCACATCCTCGGCATCGAGATCGGCGTGCACGACATCCGGGTCATCCTGGCCGACCTCACCGGCGAGGTGGTGGGCAGTCACTTCAAGCCGGTCGACGAGACCCTCGACGCCGAGGACCGGCTCGCCGCCGTCCGCACCGCCGTCGCCGAGGTGCTGCGCAAGGCCGGCATCTCCCGGGACAACCTGTGGTCGGTCGGCATCGGCACCCCCGGCATCGTGGACCGCGAGGGCACCGTCCAGCTGGGCACCGCGATGCCTGGCTGGACCGGGCTCGACCTCGGGGCCCGGCTGCGGCGCTCCTTCCGCTGCCCCGTCCTGATCGAGAACGACGCCAACCTGGCCGCCATCGCCGAGCACTGGCAGGGGGCGGCGGTCGGCGCCGACGACGTCGTCTTCGTGATGGCCGGCCTCAGCCCCGGCGCCGGCTCCCTCATCGGCGGCAGGCTGCACCGCGGGTTCGGCGGCGCGGCCGGCGAGATCGGCGCCCTGCACCTGCTCGGCCAGGAGGTCACCCCCGAGCGCCTGCTGTCCACCACCGGAAAGCCCCTCAACCCGCTGGACGAGGCCGCCGTGGCCCGCGTGCTGCGGCTGGCCCGGGAGGGCGACGAGGTCGCCAAGGTCGCCATGGACCGCTTCCTCACCCGCCTCGTCCAGGGCGTCGCCGCGCTCGTCCTCGCCATCGACCCGCAGCTGGTGGTGATCGGCGGCTGGGCGGCCGGCCTCGACGGGGTCCTGGACCCGCTGCGCGAACGCCTGTCCCAGTTCACCCTGCGCGCCCCGGAGGTCGCCCTCGCGGCGCTCGGCTCGGAGGTGGTGGCGATGGGCGCCCTGCGCGTCGCCCTGGACCACGTCGAGGAGCAGCTCTTCGCGGTGGACCCGCCCCGGGCCTGACGCCGGGCGCGGCACGGGCCTGACGTCGAGCGTGGCGCGGGGCCGGCCTGCGGGGCTGGGGAGCCGGGGGCCGCTCCGTCACCCCCGCAGGCGTCGCTCCGCGACGTCGAGCGCCCAGCGGACGAAGTCGACCGGCAGTGCGCCGACGTCCGGAGGGATGCTCAGCACCGCTTCCTCCCAGGGCCCGCCCTCGGGTACGACGACGGCGAGCACCGACCCACGGGTGTCGAGGTGCCCGTCCCGGAACTCCCACACCCAGGTGTCCGGGTCGGACCCCTCCGACTCGATCACCTCGACCGGCCGGCCACGGAACCGCTCCGCCGTCACGGCGCGTAGTCCGGGTCGGTCAGGTCGAGGGTGAGGACGGTGCCCCAGTCGTTGACGAAGTGCGCCAGCGGCCAGTCGACGGACACCCGGAGGAACGGGTTGCCCTCGGTCGACGTCAGCACCCACACCAGCCGGCGCTGCCCGTCGAGCCGGGCGAGGAAGCCCTGGTCGCCCATGCCCCCGCTGCCGCAGCAGACGTAGCCCCGCCCGTCCGGCAGTTCGGCCTCGCCGTCCACGCCGATCTCGTGCTCGTACGTGGGCTCCTCGACCTCGAACGGCTCGCCCAGCTCCAGGTGCAGCGAGCCGGGCCCGTCGAAGAACACCTCCCGCGCCGTTCCGTCCGCCCTGAACAGCCCGCCGTACGCCGGTATCTCCGACTTCGCCCACAGCTCCACGACCAGGTTCACGACCCCGCCCTCCCCCTCCGCACTGCCGGAGCCTGCGATGCTACGCCGGCCAACGGCAAAGGCCCGGACGCCAGTTGGCGTCCGGGCCTCGACCTGAGGGTGTTCGGAAGATGGTTCAGGAGGCGGTGCGGACCTCGGCCGTCGCACCGACCGGGGTGACCTCGACGAGTCCGGCCTCGCCGAAGGTCAGCTTGCAGGTGTCCGCCCGGTAGGTGGCGACGCCCAGCGCCACCAGCCGGCCGGCCGCGGCGTACTGGGTGGTCATGACCAGGACCGGGGCGCCGGGCGGGCGCTCCAGCAGGGCGGCCTGCTCGGCCTCGGCGACGCCCAGCTCGACCGAGCGGGACTCGCCGTCCACCTCCAGGCGCTCCAGCTGGCGCAGCACCGAACGGGCGCGGTCGCTCTCGGCGCGGAAGCCGGGCAGGTGCGGCAGGGCGGCGGCCGGAACGTGCAGCGCCTCGGTGGCCACCGCGCGGCCCTCCACCAGGCGGACCCGGCGCACGGTGTGCACGGTGGCGCCCTCGGCGATGCCCAGGCCCTTGGCCAGCTGCGCGGAGGCGGGGGCGGTGGTGCAGTCGAGCGTCCGCCAGGACTGGCTGCGCGCGGCGCCGGGCCAGCCCTCCTCCTGCCGGTTGACCGGGACGCCGACCCGCGGGGCGGCGATCAGAGTGCCGATCCCCCGGCGGCGCACCAGGCGGCCCTCCAGCTCCAGCTGGTCGAGAGCCTGCCGCAGCGTGGCCCGGGCGACGCCGAAGCGGGCCGAGAGCTCGCGCTCGTTGGGCAGCACCTGACCGATGGAGAACTCCGAGTCGATGGCCCGCAGCAGCACCGTGCGCAGGTGCCAGTACTTCGGCTCCGGCACCGCAGAAAGCTGTCCTGTCGTCCCCACCGCGTCCTCCACCCTGATGCTGTCCGCCCTGAGACAAGGAGGGCGGATCCCGGGCCCACCGTCCGCAGTTGCGGCAGGTGGGAGAGCGGGCCTTTATCCGTCCTTCTTTATTAAAGGTCCTTGCAGTAAGTGACCCTAGGCGCTCCGTCCGAAGATGGTCAAGACCAATGGCGCCGCTCGATGGGACTGCCGCACATCTTCATGCCGCGTTCACGACAGGTCCTGTCAGTCACTGTCACCATCCACCTCCGCATCCACCTCCGCCGGAATCCCGGAGTCCACATTCCGCGGAGCCCGGCCACCCCGGCCCTCGGCCCCGCGCGTCACGATTCGGGACGGGGACGACCAGTCGGTAGGCTGCCCGGGTGATCGTGGTGACGAGTGTGAACGTGAACGGAATCCGGGCAGCGGCCAGGAAGGGCTTCGTCGAATGGCTGGCCGGCACCGAGGCCGACGTGGTCTGCCTGCAGGAGGTGCGCTCCGAACCCGAGCAGCTGCCCGCCGAACTGCGCGACCTCGACGGCTGGCACGCGGTCTGGGCCCCGGCCGCCACCAAGGGCCGGGCCGGCGTCGCCATCCTCTCCCGCGAGAAGCCGCAGCGCACGGTGATCGGATTCGGCTCCGAGGAATTCGACGATGCGGGCCGGTACATCGAAATCGACCTCCCCGGCCTGACCGTCGCCAGCCTCTACCTCCCCTCCGGTGAAGTCGGCACCGAACGCCAGGACGAGAAGGAACGCTTCATGGCGGAATTCCTCGTCCACCTCACCGCCCTGCGCACCCGCGCCGCCGCCGACGGCCGCGAGGTCGTCGTCTGCGGCGACTGGAACATCGCCCACCGGCCCGAGGACCTCAAGAACTGGAAGGCCAACCAGAAGTCCGCCGGCTTCCTCCCCGAAGAGCGCGCCTGGCTCTCCCGCGTCTACGACGAGGCCGGCTACGTCGACGTCGTCCGCGCCCTCCACCCCGACCGCACCGGCCCCTACTCCTGGTGGTCCTACCGCGGCCGCGCCTTCGACAACGACTCCGGCTGGAGGATTGACTATTTGATGGCTAGTCAGAAACTCGCGGACACCGCCATCGAGGCCTATGTCGAGCGGGCGGCCTCCCATGCCGAGCGATGGAGCGACCACGCACCCGTCACCGCCGTCTTCGACCTCGACCAACTCCGCTAGCAGTTCGCGAAGTTCGGGCAACTGCCTTCGGCTACTGCGGTCGTCGCGCGACCCGCCTAGGGCGACGACCGCAGCCGCCGTGGCCCCGCAAATGGACTACACGGCGATCACCGAAACCTGAGTGCACATCAGATAACGTTCCGGGAACGCCTCGGTTTGTAAAAAGTCAGTGTCGGTCGGCCAGCATGCGCACAGGCCCGCGAAGGACTTGCGCCCCCGAAGGCCACGTGCGCTCTGGTCACAGAGGTGATCAAGAGCCTCAGGTGCCCCCGGCGACACCGCTTGGTGGTCCGGGCTTCGCCCACTACTGGATCGACACGACCGATCTGGCGCAGTGGATCGCCACCCGCGGTTACAGCCACTGATGGGTTAGAGCTGACCGGTTCGTCCGACGGCGACGGTTGCGTTGATCTTCTCAGATCGCACGATCGTCGCCGTCATGCTTTCCCCGCGCATCAGGTCAGCGAGTTGGGTGGCTTGAACGCTGCTGGTCTCGATGAACAGATGCCCGCCGGGCGCCAGCCACTGCGGTGCTTCGGAGATGACGCGGCGGGCGACGTCCAGGCCGTCGTCGCCGCCGTCGAGGGCCCTATGCGGTTCGTGCAGGCGCGCCTCGGCGGGTAGCCGGTCGATGGCGCGGCTGGGCACGTAGGGCACGTTCGCAACAATCACATCGACAGTGCCGCCCAGCCGGTCGGGCAACGGCTTGTACAAGTCGCCCTGGTACACGTGCGCGTCTGAGAGATTGAGGCGAGCGTAGGTGACTGCTTCGGTCATCACGTCGACCGCGTAGAGGTCGATGTCGCCGAGCGTGGCGGCGACCGCGGCGCCGACCGCGCCGCAGCCGCAGCACAGATCCACGACCACGTGGGCACCGGCGCCGACTCGGCTGGCGCAGTGGGCGAGGAACTCTGTGCGGCGCCGTGGCACGAACACTCCGGGGCCGACCCACAGCCGCAGGCCGCAGAACTCCGTCCACCCGAGGACATGTTCGAGGGGTTCACCGGCTGTCCGTCGGTCGATCATCGCGGCGAGATCTGCCGGGGTACGCGCCTGCGCCAGTAGCAGCCGGGCTTCCTGCACCGGTAGGGTGTCGGCTGCAGTCATCGGCCGATCCAGACGCGTTGCAGATGCCGGCCGGATTCGAGCGGGAATGCGGTGCGGGCGTGCAGGATCCGCCCGTTGTCGATGAACAGGCTCTGCCCGTCGAGGAGTTGGACGACGATCGGCGGGAGGCTTCGCAGGTACGCCTCCAACGCGGCTAAGGCGGTCTGCTCGTCGGTGGTGTAGTCGTCGAGCAGATGCCAGGGCGAGTAGTACAGCCGCTGCCCGTCACCGGTGCGGGTCAGGCACGGGTGGAAGCCGAGGCGGCCGGAGCCCAACGGGTGCAGGAGCATCGTGGTCGTCAACGTGTCCACATGCGACGCATCTAGCTCGTCGGCGAGCGTCGCAGTGTCGAGGAGCAGGCTTTGTCCGTACGGGGCCGCCGATCGGGCGCACCACCAGCCCACGATGTGTGCTTCGGGGCCGTCGGTGTGAAACGGCATCGGGGCGTTGCTGCTCAGCAGGGTCCGTGACCGCTCGACTTTCACGTCGGCCTGTTCGCCGATCGGCCCGAGCCGCTGCGCCACTTCATAGAACTGTTCTGCGGGGCCTTGGGGAAGCAGCGCGTACCCGTGCTGGTGCAGATGTTCGGCGACGGTGCCGGCTGGGTGGGTAGGGGCGCTCATGCGACACCTGCCGCGAATGTGAGGACGCCACTGGTGTGCAGGGAACCGAGGGCGCGTAGGCAGGCGGTGCGGAATTCGGGTCCCGGCCGGGCGCCGATCGTGGTGGCGGATTGGTGGACGAGGTCGTCGGTGCTGACCGGGTTCGTGGCCTGCTGCACGAGGTTGCTGGCGGCCGGGGCGAGGGTGACCGCGACCGCGGCACCGGGTCCGCTGGTGGGGATGAACGCGATCGTCACCGGCCTGCGGACAACCGACTGTGGTGGTGTGCCGGCGAGCAGCGCCGGCAAGTCGTGGGCGAACCGGATGATGCGCACGTGCGGGCTGACCACATGCAGCTGCCCACCGGCAGACCCGGTGGTGGGTGCGTCGTCGGGCAGGACCGTGGTGATCGCGCGCAGGAGTTCCAGGTCGTAGGTGACGGCGTCGGCGCAGCAGTTGGGAGCGTCTATCTCGCGGGCGGCTTGGGTGATGACCTGGGCGGCGAGTTCGATCGGCGCGGGCCAGCCGCGGTCGACGAAGTCGTGTTGACGCCGCCACAGGTTCATCGCCGCCGCCCTCGTTTCGGGGAAGTGGCGCTGCACGGTCGGGAAGTGCTGCCACGCGAACTCGAACAGCTTGTGGTGCAGCTCGTCATTGAACTCGTCGAGCGTCTGCCGCTGCTGGCCGAGCCTGGTCAGGGCTTGGCGTTCGTCGTCGGTCAGGTCGAGGCTGTTGAGGGCTTGGCTGCTGCGCTGGACGGCGGTGCGGAACGCGGGGTCGGTGTATAGCTTGGCCATGGCCGCTTGCGCCGCTTGCAGTGACATGGTGGTTTCCTTCCATTGCACTGTGCGGTTCAGGTGGCTGGCCAGCCCGGCCGGTGAACCGGCCCGCGTGCCGACGATCGCCACCGCGACGTCAGCGCCAGCGGCGCCGATCGTGGCGGCGGTGTGGGGTTCGTCGATGACCAGCCGCAGCGTGTCGGCCAGTCCGACCGTGTCCTGCGGGTCGTCGACGACCAGTGCCGTACGACCGTGTTCGATCGCGGCCGGGTCGTGGTGCTTGGCGCGGATCTCGGCCGACACGACCAAACACGTCCCCGTCGACAAGACTTCCAGGGCGGTGGTCGGCTGGTGGATCGCGATCGGGAACCGGTTTTCCAGCACCGCGACGGCGGTGCAGGCGCGCAGGAAGCTCGGTACGCGCCACGGGGCCAGGAACGGCAGCATCGTGGCCCGATGCGTCAAACCGCGCCGGTCGAGATAGGAGGCGAGTTCTTCTGCTGCGCTGCCGTGGTTGCCCGACAGGAACACGAGATTGAACCGGCGGCCGTCGCGGTCGAGGCGGGCGAGGGCGTTGATCAGCTGCGGTGTGCCTTTGACGGTGCCGATCTTGCCGTACACGCCGATCGTCGGCAGCTGCGGGTCGAAGGTGCTCGCATCGTCGCCGAGTTCGGTCAGTAGGCGCGGAATGTCGAGGGTCTGCCCCGCGGGACCGAACACGTCCGGCCACGACGCACCCGCACCGGTGTGGATACGGCCCGGGTCGACGCCGCCGGCGAGCATCGTGCGGATCAATGGACTGCCGGTGAGGACCAGATCGGCGCGGCGCAGCAGTTCCCAGTAGGCGCGGCCGCGGTCGGGTTGCTGTGCGAGCCGCCCGAGGTCACTGCCCGCATGCCGGACGGCGAGCGGCCGGTTGGTCCATCGGGCGGCCAAGGATGCGGCGAAACCATACGGTTCCAGATACCAGCCGATGATGATGTCGCACCCGTACGCATCGGTGACATCGGCGGCCAAGGATGCGAGTTTCGTGGTGTACGGGTTCGCGTACGGAATGTGCGCCAGCCCGGGCGGCTGCACCGTGGTGTGCACCCGCACCGCTCCCCCGCCCGGATAGTCGCCGGTGAGCTGTTCCCGGTCGCCGGGCAGCATGTGGATGCGGTAGCTCGCCTCGACTTCGTCGGCGTTGGTCACCACATGCACCTGATGACCCAGCGCCGCCAGTTGGTGGGTCAGCCAATACGTCTGAGCGCTGACGCCGCCCTGGATCGGCGGGTACTTGCCCACCACGCAGATCCTCATCGCGGCACAGACACCGGCGTCAGACGGGCCCGATCCAGCTCAGCAACAAGGTCACCCAACGCGGGGATGTCGTCGTCGCGTTCGAGGATCACCACCTGCGGGTTGCAGACGCTGCGCACGTAGTCGTACAACTGCCACAGCTCCGGCTGGACGGGGTCGGCGTGGGAGTCGACAAGGCGCCCGCTGCCGTCGACGCCGTAACCGACCAGGTGCAGCTGGCGTACCGCGTGTAACGGCAGCCGGTCGACGATCGTCTTCGGGTCGACACCGGCCCGGTGGGCGTTGATGTAGACGTTCGTGACGTCCAGCAGCACGCCACACCCGGTTGTCGCGCACACCTCGGTCACGAAGTCGGGCATCTCCATCGTCGCGCCGGGGATGGCGAACGTCTCGGTGATGGTCTCCAGGACCAGCTGGCGGCCCAGCTGGTCCTGGACCTGCGACACGTTCGCGATCACCGTCGCCAGACCGTCGGCGGTGTACCACAGCGGCGACAGATGCCCGAACTCCAGCCCAGCAGCACTCGTGACCGCGAAATGATCACTGTGGTACGGGGCGTCGATGTAGTCCAGCAGCCGCGCCACATCCCGCAGATACGAAGCCGGCGGTCGGTCGACTGAGCCGATCGACAGCCGCAGCCCGTGCGTGATCAGCGGGAACCCCGCGCGCAGCCGATCGAGCTCGTGCAGGCGGGCCGGTGTCGGCTGCAGGTACGACTCCGCGATGATCTCCAGGCAGTCGATCGACCCCGCATACTCGTCCAGCTGTGCGGCGATTTCGCGCCGGTATCCGACCCCGACAGCAGGCGCCGCCGTCACCGGCGTGACGTCACCGGCGCACTGCACGCTCGGCCGCTTCCCACACGCGGGCGAGGTTGCCACCGACGACCTTGTCGATGTCGCCGTCGCTGACCTTCCGGCTCGCCAGCGCCCGGCGCACCATCGGGAACACCGGCGCTTGATGATCAGACGACGTGCCGTGATCCGCGGCCAGGTCACCGGTCGCCAATCCCACACCGTCGGTACCCAGCTCGTGCAGCAGGTAGCCGAGGTCTTCGGCCGTCTCCGCCTCCGACGCACCCGGCACCGCCAAAACGAGGCCGCCCTTGTCCTTCACCTTCGCCAGCACATCACCGTTGACACGGTGACCGGCCGGCGACGACACCAGGATCGGCCCGTCAGCCAGCTCGATCAGCTTCGACGTGTTCTCATCCGATGTACCCGATGCGTGCAGCAACATGCCCAGCACACCGATCTGGGCCACCAGCTGCGGCAGATCGTCGTCGGCGAAGCTCACATCGGCGTCGGTCAGGCTGACATAGGTGACGCCCAGTTCGGCCAGCATCCGCAACGCCGCCGCCGAACCGTCGAACGCCGACGTTCCACTCACACCGATCAGCGACGCGATCTTGCCCGACGACGCGATCTGATCGAGGTCCCCGGCCCGGCGCGCCAGCCCCGTCGCCGCGCTCAACGTGCGCAGCTGCGACTTGAACCCGTCGATCTGCTCCAGCGTGCCCAGCACACCACCACGGTCACCAACCGGGTTCACACCGGCCGACCAAAACTGCGCGCCAATGAGCTCGGGATCGGTGATCAACGTGGAGCACCCGTGGCTGCACTTGCACTTGAAGCACAACGCCGCCGGATTCATACCCAGGTCCGTCTCGGCCAGCGTCTCAACCTCGAACAGGCTCGCCCACCGGGTGTCCACATCGCCAGAGCCGATGCCGTCCGCCTCAACCGTCATGCCGCACCCCATCCTCGTCGCAGGCCGCCCGACTAATCCGGCATTGCTGACCATAACAGAGGCAATCGGCACCAATGGTATAAAAGCTAGATGAATCATGCGCGTGGCTGTACCGGCCGACACCCACACGAGCAGCCATGACGACCACCACCGCCTCGCCGACCCGCTGGCACACCCTCGACATCGCCGACGCCGACATCCGCTGGTGCTATGACATGTTCACTCCAGTCCACGCCGACGCCCTCTTCACCCGCCTCAGGCAACAGACCGTCTGGACCCAGCAGACCGTCATCGCCCGCGGCAGACCGGTCCACCTACCACGCCTGAGCGCCTGGCACGGACACGCCGACTACCACTTCATCGGCGCCAACACCACCATGACCGCCAACCCGTGGACACCCGACCTACGGCTCATCAAAAACACGATCGAACACGCCACCGGCGCCCGGTTCAACGGCGTACTGCTCACCCTCTACCGCGACGGCTACGACGGCGTCACCTGGCACAGCGATGACGAACCCGCACTCGGACCCACGCCCACGATCGCGTCGGTCAGCCTCGGCGCCACCCGCACGTTCGAACTACGACGCAAAGCCAGCCAGACCATCGAGTACGCCATCAGCCTCACGCACGGCAGTTGCCTAGTGATGGCGGGCGGCACGCAACAGCAGTGGCATCACCGCATTCCGCCCGACCCCGCCACCACCGAGCCGAGGATCAACCTCACCTTCCGCCTACTCCAGACGCAGTCCTAGTAGGGCTTTGTTAGGTCCTGTGGTGGGGTTCGGGTTCTGGGGCGGGTTGGCCGCATATTGAGGTTCCCCCGAGGTGCGGAAGGTTGCCGGGGCGGAGGGTGCTCCGCGCGGACAGCGAGAAGGTGTGGGCGGACGGCTTCCGCCCGGCCGACGGGGCACAGAACGTCCGCAAGAAAGGCTGCAGCCCGCGGCCGCTGGAAGGCCTGCAGGAGGGCAAGTTCAACGTCAAGTTCGTCCTCGGTGACGACGAGTCCGAACTCGACCGCTACAAGGCCGCGATCGACAACCCGCCCAGTAGCTTGACGTCGACACCCTCGACGACGCCACCGTCGGCTACTTCACCCGACCTACGCCGAGTTGCCAGTGCGCTCCAGTTTCGGTGCTCGTGCTTCGAGTTCGGCGGGCAGGTACCAGCCTTCGATGGTGGGTGTCTTGTAGAGACGGGCCTTGAGGCCGAGAAGGAGCTGGCGCCGATGCTCCTGGTCGGCCTGGGCCCAGGCGTCGGCGACGGTCTGACCGGTCTCGACCTCGACCCAGGAGGAGGGGCGTTGTGGGAGGGCGGTGAGGCGGCGGCGTTCGTCGACGAGGGTTTCGAGGGCTTCGGAGTATTCGTCGTCGCCGCCGGGGTAGTCGAACAGGCCTCGGCGTTTCTCCTCGCGCAGGTCGCGCATGGCCTGGGTGACGTGGTTGAGCTGCTCGGTGTGGTCCTCGCCGGGGATGAACCTGCGCACCGTCATCGCCAGCCCGGCCAGGCGCTCGACCAGGGCGTTGATCGCGGCGGTGACGCGCTCGCCCTTGACGGACTGCCCCTTGCAGGCGGGCTTGCCGGCCGTCTTCGCGCACCGGTAGTACTCATAGATCTTGCCGTTCTTGGCGAGGTTCACCTGCCGGTAGAACCGGTCCCCGCAGCGGTCGCAGTGCGGCACGCCCAGCCAGGGCGAGGCGCCGTTCGATCGTTCCTTCGTGACCGACCGCTCGTCCATCGCCGCCTGGATCGCGGCCCACTTCTCCTCAGTGAACAGGGGCTTGGCCATCTGGATCGGCAGGCCCTTCGCGTCGCGGGCGATCTTGCGTGCCTTCACCGAGCGGCCGGTCAGCTTCAGGCCCATCGTCGCCGGCGAACGCAGGATCTTCCCCACGCTGGTCGGGTTCCAGTGGTTCGACGGAACAGTCTTCCGCTTGCTCGAGTACGACTCGCCCTGGTTCTTGAACGCGTGCATCGACGGCGTGTCGAAGCCGGCGGCCTCCAGAGCGGTGGCGATCATCCACTGGCTCTGCCCTTCCAGGAGAAGCTTGCCCATGTAGCGGACGGCCTCGGAGGTGACCGGGTCCGGCTCGAGGGTGCGCCCACCACCTGGACGGTCCACGATCCGGTACCCGTACGGCGGCTGCCCACCCGCCCACCGATCCGTCTTCCGCAGGTGCTTGTGCGCCGCGGTGACCCGGGCCTTGATCCGCTTGAGTTCCATCTCCGCGAAGATCGACGCCAGCATCAGGAACACCTTCGCCAGCTCGTTCCCGAACGACGACTCGCGGCCTTCCCGGTAGTCCAGGGTGATCCCGTCGTCGGTGAAGACCAGGACCTTGTGGTTCTCCTCCGCCCAGTGCGCGACGTCCGCGCAGTCCTTGGCCGAGCGGAACGCCCGGTCGACCTTCGCCCACACCAAGGCGTCCCACTCGCCCTGCCGCTCGGTCAGCCACGGGCCCAGGTCCGGACGCTTCCACGGCGTGATCTCCGCCGACACGTCCAGATCCTCGAACGACCCGACAACCTCCCACTCCTTCGACAGCGCATGCCGCGTCGCCGACTCGGCCTGCACCAGATGCGAGACCTTGCCCTCATCCCCGTGTGTGTCCGACACACGCGAACCCACCACCGCCCGAACCGGCACCGAAGCCGTCATGCTGCTCACAGGAGGTCCCCTACCGCCCAGGCCAGCAGACACCCTCGAACACCCCACACTCGAACGGGTGGACCTTTTTCGAAAAGGTGTCGTTCCGCTGGAGGATCGATTATCTGATGGCTAGCCAGGGCCTCGCGGCCAGGTGCACCGAGGCGTATGTCGAACGGCCCGCCTCCCACGCCGAACGCTGGTCCGACCACGCACCCGTCACAGCGGTCTTCGGCTTCGGCCAACTGCTGTAGCGCTGCCGGAGAATAGGACGGCCAGGTATGCCACCCCGGGTTCGCCCCGGCCGCTCAGGGCAAAGCTGTGGCTGCCATCGACCATTGCAGCGCTTCGCAGCCCAAGGGAGCGGTCGTGCCTCTTGGGGAGTGGGGCAGCCAGCCGGCGGGCCGAGAAACGCCTCGTTTTGTAAAAAAGTCCGGAGTAGCACGCTCGTGCGTCCGGTGCTTTGAGAGCTCTACTACCCGCGGAAGGTCACGCAGTGGGGGCCGAGTCGGTGGTAGCGCCAGCCCGGCGTCTACTCGTGGGCCCGTAGCCAGGTGACTTCGGTGATGAGCTAGGTCCCGGGCAGTGGCCGAGCCTCGTCGGCGGTGGGCGGAGCGCCCATCCGAACGCCATGGAGGGCGTGCGCCAGGATTTCGGCGCCGCGGACGACTCTGGGGCCGGGCCGATTGAAGTGGGCCGGGCCGTCGAGAATCCAGGCACGGCCGTCGCGAACGGCTGGAAGGTCGTTCCACTCCGACAGGGCCGTGAGCAGGTGCAATTCGTGCTCGGTGCGGTCGGGTGGGAACCCGCAGGGCAGGACGAGCAGGACCTCCGGGCGCGCCGCTGTGACGGCCTGCCAGTCGATCGGCCGGGTGTGCTCGCCCGGCTCGGCGAGCAGTCGCGAATGTGCCGGTGGATGGGCGGCGGGTCGTGTGTCGGTTCGGGTCCGGCGCATGGTCTGCCCGGTTCTGGGCTGCCCGGGGCAGACGTTCCGAGAGCAGGTTCCCGCCGTGATCGAACGCTACCAGCGGCGCACGCGGCGGCTGCCGTCCAACTCGGGCAAGTCGTGAAGGAGTTAGCGGGCCGGACCGGCGCCCGCCTCTCCCGTGTCCTGGCCTGTGCGATCTCCCGCTCGACCGCCCTGCGCGTGCTCATGCGGCAGGCATTGCCGCCATCGCGCGTCCCGCGCGTGCTCGGCGTCGACGACTTCGCCCTCAAACGCCGGCACCGCTAGGCGACCGTGCTCATCGACGCCGAGTGAGCGGATCGATGTCCAGCCCGACCGCACCACCCAGCCCCTGGTCGCGTGGCTGCGGGAGCACCCCGGGATCGAGCACGTCTGCCGCGACGGCTCCGGTTCCTGCAGCGAGGCGATCCGCCAAGCCCTCCCCGAAGCGGTGCAGGTCAGCGACAGGTGGCACCTGTGGAGCAACCCGTGCGGGAAGGTCCTGGCCGAGATCCGCTCTCACGCCGCCTGCTGGGCCACCGCCGTGAACCCCGCCCTGCCCGGAGGCGTACGAGCGCCCGGAGACCGTTCGACTGCGGCGCGGGGCCGGCGGATGGTGCCTGCCTCTCGCCAAGATCGACAGTCAACCCTTCTCATTCGATATGATCAACTCACCCAGAGAAACCGGTTACTGACAGAACGCCATCTCGGCGGCACGTCGGCTACCCGTCCTGCACGGCTGGCACTGGCACAGGAGGACTCGGAACCATGAGTGCGGCCGACGGCAGGGCGCAGGTGGGCGACCGCGGCGAGGTCTTCGTCGGGCGCGGCCCGGAGTCCGAGCTCTTTGCGGCGTGTGTGGCGAAAGCGCGGGACGGCGAAGCGTGGCTGGCAGTCGTCGAGGGTGAGGCCGGTATCGGCAAGAGTGCTCTCGCGCGTCGGGTGACAGCCACACTGGAGGATTTCACGGTCCTGTGGGCGACCGGCGACCCGTCGGAGACCGACCTCCCCGGCGGTGTCGTCAGCCAACTGGTGCGGCGAGTGGACCGCGACGTGGTGGCCGAGTTCCCGTTGCTGGCGGAGGACAGCGCGGTCGGGGTCTCGGCGCACGCCATCGGCGGCCAGTTGCTGCTGCTGCTCGGCGCGCTGCAGGAGTCCCGGGGCCCGGTCGCCGTCGTGGTCGACGACGTCCAGTGGGCCGATCCGTTGTCACTGCAGGTGCTGGGATTCGTGTTGCGCCGACTCTGGGCGGACCGGGTGCTGACCGTTCTGCTGACCCGGTCGGACGCGGAGCGCACCGTCGAGACCCTCGACAGGCTGGTCCGGTCCCTGGACCGGGCGGTGCGGGTCGAGATCGGCGGGCTCGACGAGGACGACGTGGCGCAGATGGTCCGGCGGCTGCTCGACGTGCGTCCGGCGCCGGGGCTCGTCGAGCGTCTGCACGGTTACACCAAGGGCCATCCGCTGTACCTCCGGACCGTCCTGGCCGAGGTGCCGGTCCAGGCGCTCCAGGGCGAGGCGACGGAGCGGTGGCCGGTTCCCCGCACGCTCCGGGTCGGCATCAAGGCGCTGCTGGACCACCTCCCTCCGGAGTCCGTGGCGCTTCTCGAGGCGATGGCGGTGCTGGACGCCCGGCTTCCCCTCGCGACCGTCGCGCAGGTCGCCGCGCTCGCGGAGCCGGCCCGGGCGCTCTCGCCCGCGCTGACCGCCGGACTCGCCCAGTGGTGGCCGACCGAGTCGCAGAGCCCAGTCGCCCTCGTGCATGCCCTCCAGCGGGACACCGTCTACGACGCGATCGACCCGGAACGCCGCCGCGCCCTCCATGCGGCCGCCGCCGGCGTGGTCGGCACGGCTGCGGCCTGGGCCCACCGGGTGGCCGCGGCCACGTCCGCCGATCCCGGCCTGGCCGGGGAGCTGGAGCAGTCCGCGAAGGCCGAGGCCGTCATCGGCCGGAACGCCCTGGCGGCCACGCGTCTGCTGTGGGCCTCGTCGCTGTCCGACGAGCGCCCGGATCGCGAACGGCGTCTGCTGAGCGCCTGCGCCCAGTCGCTGCTCACCCTGCAACCGGTGGCGGCCGTGGCGCTGCGGACGCAGGTCGAGGACTGCTCGCCGGGCACCCTGCGGACCTGCGTCCTCGGCGTCATGGACCTGCTGGACGGCCGGTTCGCCGCCGCCGAGGCCCGGCTCACCGAGGCCTGGCACGAGGCGCTCGCCGACCCGGACGCCGGCTGGGTCGCCGTCCTCGCGGGGATGTTCCTGGCCGTCATCATGATCCGGCACTGCCGCGGCGCCGAGACCGTGGACATCGCCGGCAAGACGCTGGCCGCCGGCGACCTCGACCCCGCCACCTCCGACTTCACCCGCGCGGTGCTCGCGACCGGCCGGATGTGGGACCAGGGGCCGCAGGCCGCCCTGCTGGACGTGGCACACCTGCCCGCCGAGGCCGGCGGGGCCACGGACCTCCAGCTCGCGACGCTGGCCACGCGCGGAGTCATGCAGCTGTTCCTGGGTCGGCTCCCCGCGGCCCGCGCCGATCTGGCCACGGTGGCGCGCCGCGACCGGCAGGGAGCGGGCTCGAAACTCAGCCACCTGTCCTTCTCGCTGCTGGCGATCCTGGAGTACTTGTCGGGCGACTGGAAGGCCAGCGAGTCCGCCACGGACCAGGCGCTGGCGATCGCCGCGATCCAGGACCATGTGCTCGGTGACGCGGCGGCCTGGTTCGCGGCCGTGTGCGTCGAGGCAGGCCGCGGGCAGTGGGATGCCGCCCAGGGCCATGTCGACGCCCTCACCCGGCTCACCGAGGCACTGGGGTCGCCGCCGGCGGAGACCGTCTACTCCGCACTGGCCCAAGCGATGCTGGCGCAGGCACGGGCCGACCACGCGGCCATGCTGACGTCGTTGGAGCCGTTGGTCGACCGTCCGGCCGCAGGCGGGAGCGAGGGGATCTGTCTGCGGTTCAAGCCGTTCTGGCTGTGGCAGCAGTCGCTGCTGGTCGAAGCCCTGACCGGAACGGGACAGCTGGCGGCCGCAACCCTGGCGCTCGACGACCTCCGGGCGGGCTACGACGGCACTGGGTACATGCAGATCGTCCTGGCCAGGCTCGGGGCCCAGCTGGCCGAAGCGCAGGGTCGGCCGCGTGACGCCCTGGCGATCTACGACCGGGCCCTCGCGGCGGCGCCGGACGAGGGCGCGGACGCCGCGCCCCTGTTCCGCGGCATGCTGGAGCACGGCTACGGCAGGCTTCTGGTAACGGCCGGCTCCGGCTCCCGGCGCGAGGCCGCGAAATGGTTCAAGTCGGCCCACGACCGGTTCAGCGCGCTGCGGGCCGAACCGTTCCTGGCGCGCTGCGATGCGGACCTCGCCGCCATCGGGCTCACCGCTCCCGCCCAGGCCCGCAGCCGCGTCCTGGCCCTGACCGAGCGGGAGCTGTCGGTGGCTCACCTCGTCTCCAGCGGGCGGACGAACCAGGAGGCCGCGGCGGAGCTCTACATCAGCCAGAAGACCGTCGAATACCACCTGTCGAACATCTACGCCAAACTGGGCATATCGTCCCGCCGCCAGCTGGCGGAGTCACTGCGGACCCGGCAGTCCCAGGGCCCGCGAGCGGACTAGGGTCCGTCCCTAGGGTCCCCCTGGGGTTCGGGTGGTTCGCTGGGGGCAATGACTGGATACCTGCCGGTCGGCGCCCGCTCCCGCCGGGTCCCGCTCACCGGTCGCCACGAAGAACTGCGGGTCCTGACCGAGCTGTTGACAGGCATCCGCGACGGCATGAGCGCGGCGCTGGTCCTGGTCGGCGAGGCCGGCATCGGCAAGACCAGGCTGCTCGACCACCTGGCCGAGACCTCGCCGGACCTGCGGGTGGTCCGTACGGCCGGGGTGGAGTCCGAGGCGCAGCTGGGCTTCGCGGCCCTGCACCGGCTGCTGCGCCCGTTCCTGCCCGGCCTCGACGCGCTGCCGGATCCGCAGCGCGAGGCGCTCGCCTCGGCGTTCGGCATGGTCGCCGGGCCGCCGGCCGACCGCTATCTGGTCGGCCTGGCCGCGCTGACGCTGCTGGCCGAGGCCGTCGCGGAACAGCCGCTGCTGTGCCTGGTCGACGACGTGCACTGGCTCGACCGCGAGTCCCGCGACGCGCTGGCGTTCGTCGGCCGCCGGCTCGGCGCCGACGCCGTCGGTCTCGTCGTGGCCGGGCGCGAGGACCTGCTGGGGCCCGGGGCGTTCGAGGGGCTCACCGCTCTGCCGGTGCGCGGCCTGGCCGACATCGACGCGCGCGAGCTGCTCGGACGGAATGTCGCCGGTCGGCTCGATCCGCTGGTGGCCGCGCGCATCATCGCCGAGACCGGCGGGAACCCGCTGGCGTTGATCGAGAGCGCCGACGCGCTCAGCCCGGCCCATCTTGCGGGGACGGCGCCCCTGCTCGAACCGCTGCCGGTCGGGGGCCGACTGGAGCAGCATTTCGGGCGGCTGATCCAGGGCCTTCCCGCGGAGACCCAGACCTTCCTGGTGCTGCTGTCGGCGGCGCCACCGGAGGACGCGCTGTTCCTGTGGCGCGCCGCCGGAGAGCTCGGCGTCCCGGCGACGGCCGCGGACGCGGCGATATCGGCGGGCGTGCTCACCCACGACCGGCGGATCGAGTTCCGCCACCCGCTCATCCGGTCGGCCGTGTACGGCGGTGCCGAGGCCGCCGAGCGCCGCCGGGTCCACGCGGCGCTCGCCGCGGTCAGCGATCCGCTCCGCTCCCCCGAGCGCCGGGCCTGGCACCGGGCGGAGGCGACGATCGGGCTCGACGACGAGGTGGCCGGCGAGCTCGACACGGCTTCGGAACTGGCCCGGGCGCGGGGCGGCTATGCCGCCCGGGCCGCGTTCCTGGCCCGGGCGGCGGAGCTGTCGACCGCGGACCGGGCAGTCCGACTGGTCGAGGCCGCCAGGGCACACCTGGTGCTCGGCGATCCGGCGACGGCGGAGGCCATGCTCGGGCGGGCCGAGCCGCTCCTGGTCTCCGGCGATCCGGTCCTGAGGGCCAGGGTCCTGCAGACCAGGGCGACGACCGACATCTACTTCGAGCGCATCGGGGACACCCTGTCGCGGCTCCTGGCCGCGGCCGACGCCGTCGCCGGCACCGACCCGGGCCTGACCAGGTCGATGCTGACGGAAGGTCTGCTGGCGGCGCTGTGCGGCGAACACGACGCACTCCAGCGCCGGGAGTTCGGGGCAGCGGTGCTGGCCTCGCCGGCCCTGCGGTCGGCGCGGCCGACCAGCGCCGACCTCCTCCTTCGCGGCTTCGCCCTGCGGGTGGACAGCGGCTACCCGCCGGCTGTGCCGGTGCTCCGCGCCGCGCTCGCCGCCGTGGGCCGGGACCATGAGGTGATCGAACACGTCGCGCGCACAGCGACCCTCGCGCTCTACGCCGCCGAGGAGGTCTGGGACGACGCCGGCGGCGATGAGGCCGCCCGGCTCATCGAGGCGCACGAGCGACGCATCGGCGCCCTGGGTGCGCTGCGGGCCACGCTGGTGGTCCGGTCCACCTGGGAGCTGCGGGCCGGCCGGTTCGCCGCGGCCACGGCCTGCCTGGACGAGGCCGAGGACCTCGCGGCCGTGGTCGGGCAGCCGTCGGGCCCGGCCTTCCGGGTCGAGCTGCTGGCGTGGCGGGGCCAGGAGACCCAGTGCCGGGCCGCCGCAGAGGTGCTCGTCCGCGACCTGGTGAACCGTCATGCGAACGGTGGCCTCGGTGACTGGGCCCGAAACTGCCTGACCGTGCTGGAACTGGGCCTCGGGCACTACGCCGAGGCCGCGGCTCAGGCGAGCGTGGCCTTCGCCAACGACAACGCCGGAGCCGTGCCCCGCGTGCTGCCGGACCTCGTGGAGGCCGCGATGCGCTGCGGCGAGCACGGTACGGCGAAGGAGGCCCTCGCCCGGCTGGAGGAGCGCGCGCCGCTGGCCGGCACGCCCTGGGCGTTGGGGCTGCTGGCCCGCAGCCGGGCCCTGCTGGCCGACGACGACCAGGCCGGGGCCCTCTTCGCGGAGGCCGTGGCCCTGCTCGGCCGCACCGGGGTGCGGACCGAGTTGGCCCGGACGCACCTGCTGCACGGCGAGTGGCTGCGTCGGCGCAGGCGCCGCGCCGACGCCCGGGCCGAGCTGCGGACCGCGTACGAGATGTTCACGGGGATGGGGGCGGCGGCCTTCGGCGAGCGCGCCCGGCTCGAACTGCAGGCCACCGGGGAACGGGCCCGGAAGCGGACGCCGCACACGGACCCCGACCTGACGCCGCAGGAGCGGCGGATCGCGGGGCTGGCCGCTGCCGGGGCCACCAACGCGGAGATCGCGGCTCGGCTGTTCATCACCCGGTCGACGGTGGAGTACCACCTCAACAAGGTCTTCCGGAAGCTGGACATCACCTCGCGGCGCAGGCTCCGCTCCCTGCTGGGCGAGGAGGGCTGACACCCGGCCTGCGGTGCCGGCCGGCACCGGATCAGCGCCAGAGCTCGGCGGCCGGTGCGCGGCCCAGCCGGTGGGCGGCGGCCGAGCACACTGCGAGCAGTCCCGCAGCGGTCCACAGCGGGGCGGCTACGTCGGCGTGGCGCAGCAGCAGCCCTCCGACGAGGGCACCGGCCATCATCGCCAGGACCGAGGCGACCCGGCGGCCGCGGATCCGGGCCGGCGTCCGGTCGGCGAACAGCCCCGCGACGGTCAGGGTGAGCACCGTGGTCGTCAGGTCGGGGACCGCGAGCCGCCGCACCACCGCGTTCTGCATCCCCATCGCCACGGCGAGCAGTGCCACGAGCACCAGTTGCACGCCGCGCCGCTGCGGGTCGGCCAGCGCGGCCAGCGCCGCGGCGCCGGCCACGGCGGCGCACTGGAGCGCGGCCGACAGCGCCAGCAGCCGCCCCCGGTGGGTTCCGGCCCCGCCGAGCCGGCGGCCGCCGAGGAACGCGCCGACGCCGAAGGCGCCGACCGCCAGCAGCGTCGCGCTCCACGACACCCCGCCGACCCCGCTGAGTGCGAAGCCGAAGAAGACGACGTTTCCCGTCATGTTGGCGACGAAGACGTGGCCGAGGACCAGATAGCTCACCGCGTCGACCAGGCCGGTCGCGACCGTCAGCGCCAGGAGCAGTCCGGGCAACGGTCCGTGGTCCCGGGTCTCGGGCATGGGCCCTTCTCCTTTCCGAGAAGCAGTCGGCGGGACCGCGCGGTCGCGCGGTCGCGCGGTCCCGCCGGGGATGGAACGCGGGGTCAGGCGGTGGCGCGGGCGGCGGACTCGACCAGGTCGGCCACGGCGTCCGGACGGGAGAGCGCCACGGCGTGCGACGCGTCGGGGAGGGTCACCGTGTGGCCGTGGGCGCGCTGGGCCATGGCCAGCTCGGCCGCCGGCGGGATGGCCTGGTCGGCGCCGGCGACCAGGAACCAGGACGGGATGGTCCGCCAGGCCGGCGTCCCCGCCGCCCCGGCCAGTGCGGCCAGCGCGATCGGACGCTGCTCGGCCGCCATCCGGCGGGCCTGACCCGACGGCACGTCCGCGGCGAAGACCTGCCGGAACGCGGCCGGGTCGATGTAGGCGTCCTGGCCGTCGGGGAAGGCCCGGACCACGAGCGAGGACGGCAGCCGGCTGCCGGGGTACGCACCGGTGATCTGGAGGGCGCTCTCGCCCTGGTCGGGGGCGAAGGCCGCGATGTAGACCAGGGCCTTGACGTTGGCGTGGCCGGTGGCCGCGTCGGTGATGACCGCGCCGCCGTAGGAGTGGCCGACCAGGACGACCGGTCCGGGGACGGTGTCCAGGACGCTGGACAGGTAGGCGGCGTCGCCGGCCAGGCCGCGCAGCGGGTTCGCCACGGCGAGGACGGGATAGCCCTGCCGCTCCAGCCGGGCGATGACGCCGTCCCAGCCGGAGGAGTCGGCGAACGCGCCGTGCACCAGGACGACCGTCGGCTTGGCGGCCGCGGCGGCACCGGCGGTGGACGGGGCGGCCGGCCCCGGCGCTGCCTCGGAACTCGCCGGGACGGCGAGCAGGGCCGCTGCCACCAGGGCCGGAAGCACGAGGCCTCGGCGCCGCAGCAGGGCCCGGCCGGACGGTACGGGCGGGTGGCCGGTCATGAGTTCTCCGTTGCTGTCGGGTACGGCTCGACGGGTGGGATCTCGTGGGCGTCAGGGGGTTCGGGGGGCGGGTCACAGCGTCGGCGGCGGGCCGGCGACGCGCAGCCGGAACGCCTCGGCCGAGGCCACGACGGCTCCCAGGTCGAAGGCCGGCGGCAGGTCCCCGGCCTCGGCTACCTGGATCCCGTTGACCTTGAACCACTCCTCGATGCAGGCGGGGCTGAAGACCACGGCGAGGCGTGCGCCCTCGGAGCGCACCAGGTAGCTGTGCGGCACACCGCGCGGGCCGTGGGCGACCTGGCCCGGGACGAGGTCGTGGCGCTCGTCGCCGACGAAGAACGACACCTCGCCGTCCAGGACGAACCAGAGCTCGTCCTCGTTCTCGTGCACGTGCAGCGGCGGTGCGTGGCCGATCGGGTCCGAGAACTCCATCAGGCTCAGGGCGTTGCCGGTCGCCGAGCCGGGCAGCAGGATCCTGGCCTGCCCGCCGAGGAACCAGAAGGGCTCCCGCTCGGGAGCGGCCCCGAAGGTGGGAAAGCTGTTGATCACGGTCACTCCTGGGGAGAGAGACGGGTCAGGACCGGCCGAGGAAGTCGAGCAGCATGGCCGTGAGTTCCTCGGGGTGCTCCTCGTAGATCCAGTGGCCGGAGTTCGGGACGGTCACCGGGGTGACGTCGGAGGCGTACTGCGCGGCCTGGGCCCCCTCGGCGGGGCCGAGGCTGCCCGAGGCGCCGATGGCGAGCACGGGCATCGGCAGCGGGGTCTTCCGGAACTGCTCGTTGTCGCGGATGTCCTGCGCGAACACGCGGAACCAGGCCAGGCTGGCCGCCAGATGGGCGGGGTCGCGCAGGTAGTGCGCGTAGACCCGGATGTCGGCCTGGCTCACCGCTCCCGGGACGGCCTCGAACCCGCCGATGAAACCGGCGGTCCAGGCGACCTCCCGGCCCCTGATCATGTTCTCCGGCAGGCCGTCGGTGAGGTTGAAGAACCCGAAGTTCCACACCCCGGGGCCCCGTTCGGTCAGCGAGGGGATCGTGTAGATGCTCGGGTCCGGGATCGGCGCCTCGCTCAGGACGAGCTTCTTCACGGTGGCCGGGTACTGCGCGGCGTAGGAGTAGGCGACCATCGTGCCGATGTCGTGACCGACGATCCGCACGTCGCCGTCCCTGCCGAGCGAGGCCAGCAGCGCGTGCAGTTCGGCGGCCATCGTCTTCTTGTCGTAGCCCGACGCCGGCGCGTCGCTCTGCCCGGCACCGGGCAGGTCGGGGGCGATGACGGTGTAGTGCTCGGCGAGAGCCGGCATGACGTGGTGCCACTCGTACCAGGTCTGCGGGTAGCCGTGGATCAACACCAGGGTCGGCCCGTGACCGCCGATCACATAGTGCAGGCCGATCCCGGCGACGCGCGCCTTGTGCTCGCTGAATCCCGCGGGTACGCGTTCGCCGGCGGACGAGACCGAGGCGGAGGCCACGGGTGCCGTGGGCGCCGTGATCGCGGCTGCGCCCAGGGCAACCGCCGCGGCCACGCCGAGCAGACGGCGCTTGACGGGCAGGGGGAATCTCACTGTGTGCTCCAGGTGTCAGGTGTCGTGACGGATCGTGGATGCCGGGGCCCGGCCCGGCGCCGGGATCAGAGGACGTCGGTCATGCCACCGTCGATGAGGAAGTCCGCGCCGGTGATGTTCGCCGAGCGCCGGCCGGCCAGGAACAGGACCAGGTCGGCCACTTCGGTGGGCCGGGAGAACCGGCCGGTGGCCGCCGCGGCCGCGGCGCCCTCGGCGACCGTGCGCGGATCGACGCCCAGAGCGGCTCCGAGGGTCGCCGCCACGCCGTCGGCCCCCTGCCACAACGGCGTCTCCACCGGACCGGGGCTCACCGTGTTGACCCGTACGCCCTGCGGCCCGACCTGCTTGGACAACGCCTTGCAGAAGCTGGACAGGGCGGCCTTGGCGGCGCTGTAGTCGATGACCATGGGGTCGGGGAGCCGGGCGTTGACCGAGGAGACGGTGACGATCCGTCCGTCTCCGGAGGCGATCAGGTGCGGCAGGGCGGCGCGGGTGGCCCGGACCGCGGTCATCAGGTTGACCGTGAAGGTCCACTCCCAGTCCGCGTCGGTCGTGGCCGGGAAGCCGTCGACCCGGGGTCGCACCGCGCCGACGTTGTTCACCAGCACGTCGAGCCCGCCGTGCCGTTGCACCGCGTCGGCCACCAGCCTGCCCGGGCCGTCGGGGACGGCCAGGTCGACCTCCACGACGACCAGTTCGGCGCCCTTCGCGACCAGCGCGTCGAGCGCGTCGGTACGCCTCCTGGTTCCGGCGACTACCCGCGCCCCGGCGGCGAGCAGGCCCTCGGTGACCGCCAGCCCGATGCCCCGGCCGGCGCCCGTGACGACGGCGCTCTGCCCGGCCAGGCCGAGGTCGAAGGCGGGAGCGGTCACCGCTGGCTCCCCAGGTTCTGCCGCCGCAGCCAGGCCAGCGCCTCGTCCGCGACCCCGCGCCAGCCGCCGTCGACGGTCAGCGAGTGTCCGCGGTCGGGGAAGCTCAGCAGGTCGGTGACGGCTTCGGAGTGCCGGTACTGCTTGAGGGTGGCGCGGGTGACGCTCTCCGGGACGGTGTGGTCCTTGCCGCCCGACATCAGCAGCAGCGGGCCGCGCCCGGAGTTCGCGGTGTCGACCTTGGCCGGCGAGTGCGGGTCGAAGTTGGCCGCGGCGGCTTCGAACAGGGGCTTGCCGGGTGCGGGGATGGTCCACCGCTCGTACAGCTCGTCGGACTCCTCCGCGGAGATCGCGTTGCCGAACGCGAAGCGGAACTGCTCCGCGGTCAGGGAGACGGCGCGGTGCTTGTTCGCCGGGTTCTTGAACACCGGCAGCGTCGAGCGCAGCGCGGACAGCGGCAGCGGCAGCACTCCCTTGATCTGGGCCGCGTCGATCGCCACTGCGGCCGCTGCCAGGTCCTGGCCCAGGAGCTTCTGGGCGATCATTCCGCCGAAGGAGTGGCCGATCAGGATCGGCGGCGCCTCCAGGCTGCGGATGATCGTCGCGTAATGCTCGACGACGTCGTCGATGCCGTGGTCGGCGATGCTCTCCGGGTTCTGCCGCGCCTCCTCGACGGTGTCGGGATCGCCGGGCCAGCCCGGCGCGGAGGGGCCGTAGCCCTCGGTCCGGAAGAGTTCGAGCCACGACTGCCAGGACGCGCTGTGCAGCCACAGGCCGTGGATGAAGAGGACGGGGATCGGGCTGGTCATGGCCGATCGGCCTTTCTCGGGGACGGTGTCGACGGACGGCGGTTCGGGGGTACTCAGGGGTTGCGGAGCACGTCAGGGGCGGGTGCTGAACGGGCCGAGGATTCCGGCGTCGATCCGGAGGGACTCGACCAGGGTCGCGGCGTTGTCGACGGTGAACACGTCCGCGGCGGCCAGAACCCCCGTGTACTTCGCGGCCACCGGCGCCGCGGCCGCCTCCGCCACCGCGTCGAGGTACGTCTTGAAGACCGCCCAGGAGTTGCCCTGCGGGCCGTACTTGGCGAAGTAGGGCGCAGGGTCCAGATTCATCGCGGCCCGCGTGGAGGCTTCCAGGTCGGCCATGTAGGCGCGCTGCAGGTCGCCGTCCGCGCGCACGCCGAGCCGGCCCAGATGGCCGCCGACCAGGGTCTGCCACGGGTAGCCCATGGCGATGTCCTGCGCTCGGAGCCAGGCCGGGATGTCCTGGGAGACCGCGAGGTTCTTGAACGGCACCCAGCCCGGGTAGAGGACGTCCACCACCATCAGGGTCCGGTGGTCCGGGGCGTAGACGAAGATGTTGTCCGGGCTGTGGTTCGGGCCGTGGTAAGCCAGTTCCAGCCGCTCACCGCCGACGTTCAGCGTGTACCTGTCCTTGAAGGTGACGGTCGGCGCCGGGCGGTTCGGGTCGCCGTCGCGAACCAGCAGGCGCCGGCACTCGGCGTGGCCGATGCGTATGACGTCCTTGCCGAGGATCGACGACGCGCCCGCGTGGTCGGCGTGCGAGTGCGAGTAGACCAGGTGGGTGACGGTCGCCGGCCGGCCGTTGGCCCGCGTCACGTCGTCGATCGCCCGCAGCAGGTTGTGCCCGATGGTCGGCGGGGCGTCGACCAGGACGACGCCCTCACAGGTGCTGAGGAACATCGCCTGGTAGGAACCGTCGGTGACCCAGTACAGGTTGCCGTCGATCCGGCCCACGTAGTAGCCCGCCGCGTTGGGCGCCGGCCCGGCCGCGCCCGCTGGTACGGGCGCGTAGTCCGGGAGGACGGGGCCGCCGGCCGCGGCGGCCGCCGTGCCCTCCAGGGCGATACCGGCGACAGCGGCGGCAGCGGGCAACGCGGCGGCCGTGCGCAGCAGGGTCCGGCGGTCGGCCCGGGTGTTCCAGAGCGTCGGTTTCATGGATCGGCCCTTCGGGGTCGGTGGTGTCGTACGGAGGATTCAAGTGCTCGCGGCGGGCATCCCCGGCCGCGGCGGGCGGTGCAGCAGGAGCCGGGTGAGCAGGCCGCCGGACGTGCCCAGCACGATCGCCGCGACCGCGAGCCAGGTCGGCCAGGGCAGGCGCCCCAGCGCCCCGTCGACCGACCATCGGCCCGGCCCGGTGAGGGCGAGGCAGCCCGCCGCGAGGGCCAGGAACGCCGGATACTCGTAGCCGTCGTGCTGCGCCCACAGCCCGTTGCGCCACTTCACGGTGGTGGCGACGGTCATGACGCCGACCGCCATGGAGGCGGCCAGCGGCGTGGCCGCGCCGGCCGTGAGCAGCAGGCCGGTGACCACGCGCAGGATCAGCAGACCGGTGTTCACTCGGCTCGCCTCACTCGAAACAGGGGTCGGACAGACGGACATCCGCCCGGCCGCCGCCGGTGCGGCGGGCGGTCCACTGCCGCTGCTGCTCGGAGTCGGCTGCCGCCTGGCCGAGCGCCTCGGTCTGGCGGACGCCGTCGCCGACCCGCCGAGCGGCGGCCTGGTAACCGCCGAAGTGCGCGATCGGGCTCCAGCCGGGCTCGACCGGCGGCGCGGGGGCGGCGAGGCCCTCGAACTCGCCGACGGCGTGGACGATCCGGCCTCCCACGACGGTGACGGCGGCTTCGATGAGCGGGATGTCGTCCTCGGCGACGGCGAAGTAGTCCTCAGTGAGGATCACAAGGTCGGCCAGGAAGCCGGGGCTGAGCCGGCCCTTGACGTCCTGCTCACCGGTCACACGTGCGCCGGCGGCGGTGTACATCTCCAGCGCGGCCTCCCGGCTGACGCAGTGCTCTGCGGAACGGGTGCGCAGGCCCCCGGCGGTGCGCCCGGAGACGAGCCAGTGCAGGGCCACCCATGGGTTGTAGGTGGACACCCGGGTGGCGTCGGTCCCGGCCGCGACGCTCAGCCCACGCTCGAACATCGCGCCGAGCGGCGGCGCGGTCGCCGCCGCCGCGGAGCCGTACCGGCGCGCGAACGTTTCGCCCTGGTACGCCAGTCGGTGCTGGACGCCGATCGATCCGCCGAGTGCCGCGATGCGGTCCAGACTCTCCGGCGAGACGGTCTCGGCGTGGTCGAACAGCCACCGCCCCGGCCCCGGGAACAGACCCTCGGCCGCCAGCTTCTCGAAGACGGCCAGGTCGCGGCGGATGGTCTCGTCGTAGGTGGCGTGCAGCCGGAAGCCCCAGCCGTTCTCCAGCAAGACCCGGACGGCCGCTTCCAACTGCGCCTCGTACGAGGCGAGTTCCGGTCGAGGCTGGGCGAAGTTCTCGAAGTCGGTGGCGGCCCAGACGAGGTTCTCACCCGCGCCGTTGAACCGCAGCCACTCGTCGCCGTCACCGGGCTTGACCAGCGTGGCCCAGCGCCGCAGGTCCTCGACCTCCTGCCCGAGCGTCTGCGGGAACAGGTGGTAGGCGATGCGGACGGTGAGCTCCCCCGCCGCGGCGAGTTCCGTGACGGCCGTGTAGCCCGACGGGAAGTCCTGGAAGCCGCCGGCGCCGTCGACCAGTGAGGTCAGGCCGAACCGGTTGAGCTCGCGCAGGAAGTGCGCCGTGGAGGCCTTCTGCAACGCGGGGTCCAGCACCGGGGCCTTGGCGATCGTCGCGTACAGCAGCCCGGCGGCCGGGGTGGCGATCAGCATCCCGGTCGGTTCGCCGTCATGGCCGCGGACGATCTGCCCGCCCGCCGGATCGGAGGTCTCCCGGGTGATGCCGGCCGCCCGCAGCGCGGCGCGGTTCAGCACCGCCGACTGGTACAGGTGCGTGACGACGACCGGCGTGTCCGGGGCGGCCTCGGTCAGCTCGGCGGGCGTCGGCATGCGGCGCTCGGCGACCGTCTCGACACTCCAGCCGCCGACGACCCGGACCCACTGGCCGGCCGGCGTCCGGGCGGCCTGCTCCCGCAGCATCCTGAGCCCGACCGCCAGCGACGGCACCCCGTCCCAGCGCAGCTCCAGCACGAAGTGCAGGCCGCCGCGGACGACATGGCAGTGCGAGTCGTTCAGGCCGGGGACGACCCTGCGGCCCTGCGCGTCAACCACGCGCGTGTCCGGCCCGATGTGCGGCGCGACGTCCCGGTCGTCACCGACCACGCCTATCCGGCCGCCGCGCACGGTCAGGGCCGAGGCCGCCGGGCGGCGCGGGTCACCGGTGTGGATCCGCGCGTTGCGGACCACCAGTTCGGCGCGGTCCGCTCCACTGCCGGGCCTGAGGCCGGCCACAGGCATCGATGTCATCGGGGCTCCTCGCGACGGTGGGTGGTGCCAGCAGCACACCATCCGGTCCGGTTCGCTCGAACCGTGGAAAGACCCCAGTCGTGACACTCCCCGGGCGCGCGCGCCACGGCTGGGGACGAACCCCGATGCGAAGCCCGGCACAGCGGTCGGCGACCCGCTCATGCGGTCCCGGCGCGGGCGGGCGCGCAGAAGGCAGGCCCCCGGCGCCGACGGCACCGGAGGCTGGGCGGGAGCACAGGAACGGTACGACTCAGCCCGGATCCACCGAGGTGACTCGAGAATGATCACGTCCGGGGTCTGGTCGGGGTGGCTGGGGGAGGCATGGGGCGTCCGCCGGTCTGCCCAGCTTTTCCACGTCTGCTCCGGTCGGGCCCTGTCGGGCGGGTGGTCGGGTTGTTGATCAGGCCGGTGGCGTCGAAGAGGTCGGTGAACACGTGCTGCCAGGGCCAGCGGCCTGGCAGATGGAGCGTCAGCCGCCGGGCCGAGCGGGCGACGCGGGCTGGGACGTGGATCAGGCGGTCGCGCAGGGGCCCGGTGGTGGCCCTCGCATGGAAGGTCCCAGCAAGGGCTCCGGCGGCCCGCAGCAGGTTGTGGGCGATGACCCACAGGGTCAGCCACGCGTTGCTCGCCTGAAGACTGCCGGAGGGCAGGTGGGCCAGGGCCGAGTTCTTCCCGGCCGCGATGACGGCGGCGACGTGCGGGTTCGTCCGCACGGTCAGCGAGAAGCGGGCCCTCGCGCGGCGGCAGGGTTGCCGGTTGTGCCCGTGGGTGAAGGCACGCAGGAAGGTGCCCAGGGTGGACGGCGCGCGCACCCCGCCGAACGGTCGGCCCATCGCGCCGCGCCGGAGCCGGTCGGTGTCGTCGATGGAGTCGGCCCCGGCGCACATCGCCGCGACCAGCGTCATCACCTTCGCCGCCCGATTGGCTCCGGCGCTGTTGTCGGTACCTTCGATGCGCAGCCTGTCTTCGACCAGGGCAGGCAGGCCGAATTGTTCGGCCAAGCGGACCAGCGGGACCAGCCCCGCATCCGCGATCAGGTTCGGCTCGTCGAACACGACGGAGACGGCCGAGAAAGCGGGAGAGGATCGCACGTACGAGATGCCTTGCTGCTTGTGCATGGTGGAGCCTAGAGAACTCCCATCACCGCAGGTCGCAAGGTATCTCTTCGTTCTGCGGAACCTTTCAGGCGGCGATCACCCGGTGGATCCGGGCTCAGGCCTCGCCGCCGAGGCGCTCCAGGAGGCCGAACTCCACCCGGACGCGGTCGATGTCGGCCTTGAGGAACTCGACCGCCGTACGGGCCCGGTCGGCGTCGGCGCCGGTCTCGGCGGCCCACCGCAGGACGCGCGCGACGGCGAAGACGTAGGCGATCGCCCGGCCGACCAGGACCAGGTGTTCCTGGCCGAGTTCGCGGTCGAGGAACCGCAGGTCGAGGCCGTGCGCCGAGACGGCGGGCGCGGTCGGCGCCCAGGCGGCCAGGAAGGTGCTGAGGGAGCGGTTCTGCGAACCGTCCAGGCAGTGCCGGGCGAGCTGCTCGCTGAGCAGGTCGTTGGTGCCGTCGAAGACGGTGAAGACCCGGGAGTCCAGGAACGCCTGTGCCGCGATGTTGCTCGGCGAGCCGTGGCGGTAGCCCTCACCGCCGGCCAGTTGCTGGTAGTGGTTGGCGGAGCTGACCATCAGCTCGGTGGCGACGGTCTTGACGGCCAGTATGGCGGGGAAGGCGGGGGTGAGATCGGACTTGAGGTCCAACTGGGTCCGGACGTAGTGGTTGAGCGCCGCGCAGACCGTGTAGGCGCTGTCGATGGCGGCGAGCCGGTACCTGACGAAGCCGATCGCCGACAGCGGCGCGCGCCCGATGCGACGTGCGTCGGCGTAGGCGCGGGCCTCGCGGGCGATGCGGCGCAGGAAGCCGCACGCCAGCGCTCCGATCATCGCCCGCCCCGACAGGTAGACGTCCACCATCGAGCTGAGCTTCCCCGCCCCGACCGTGATGCGCCGGTGCGCGGGGACGAACGCGTCGACCTCGTTGACCCCGTAGTCGATCACCTTCAGGCCCAGCGCCTCGTAGCGCTGCGAGGTCTCGAACCCCTCTCCGCGCTCGACCACGAACCACCCGTACTCGTGGCTGCCGCCGCTCTCCCGCTTGGCGACGACCACCCACCAGGACGCGGTGGCGCTCAGCGCCTGCCAGTGCTTCCGGCCGCGGATGCGGTAGCCGCCCTCGACCTCCTCGAAGGTGGTGGTCAGGCCCGACATGGCCGAGCCGCAGCCGGGCTCGGTGGAGGCGAAGCCCGCCGTCGGCGCCAGCGGGCCGGCGAACAGGGGCAGCACCTCGCGCTTGGCTGCCTCCTCGCCCCACAGCACGACGGGCCGCAGCGCCAGCCCGGTGACGATCCCCGTGTAGACGGCGACGGCCAAATTCTGCTCGGCCAGGACCTCGACGACCCGGCACATCTCGGCGTGGCTGTCACGCCCCCCGTACTCGGCCGACAGCGCCGGCAGCAGCACGCCCGCCTCTGTCAGTACGGCCCAGTCGTCGGCGGGCAACTCCCGCTGCGGGTAGGTCGCCGCGTCGAAACGCGAGGCTGCCGCCTCGACGCCCGCGATGAACTCATCCGTCGAAAGGTGCACCAGAGCAGCCGCAAGATCAGTCATTGTCTCCGCTCATTCCAGGGAATCCGACTCACATGATCGGATCATGCTCTCAGCTCCCGTCAACATTCGGCCCACGACCGACGAAGCGCTGCCTGCGCCCACGAATCCACGCTGAGCACGGGTCACTCGCACAGCTCGCCGAGCACGGCGTCGAGTCGGCATGGGCGGCAGGGGGCGCCCCGCTCGAGCGGGTGGACGTTTGTAGAAAAACGCGTCGTTCCGCTGGCGCATCGACCTGGTTGTTTCTACAAAAACCCTGGCCGACAAAGCCGTCGAGGCCTACGTCGAACGCGCCGCGTCCCACGCCGAGCGGTGGTCCGACCACGCACCCGTCACGGCAGTGTTCGACTTCGAGCGATAACTGAATAGCCAGATGACATTGGCCTCCAAGCCGGGTCTCGTGGCTAATCAGCAGCAACTTCATGACGGCGGTACCCGGACGTGAGCACCTCGACTCAGAACCCCCTGCATGCGAGACAGCTCCGCGGGCGGACCGATGCTCTGGCCGGCCGACGAGCCGTGGCCCGTGTGTACGCACCCGCGCAAGCAGAGCACGGGTGAGCGGATGGAGGAGGTCCGGCTCCGGCGGCAGATTCCGACCAAGGCCTGGGGCGCACTCTCGAGGACGGAATCGACCCCGGGCTGACGGACCCCGAGCGGGAGGTTCTGGCTTCGCTGGACGGCATGCCCCATGGCTGGCGAGCACCGACCCAATCCCCATGACAGCTGTCGCGCAGCTGTACCGGCGGGACGTGCCCGACCTGGCCGGCGGGCCCACCGACTGCGGCCTGCTCCAGGTGTCTGGTGCCGTTCGACGCTCGGCGGCGATCGTAGGCGGGCAGGCCTGCCTACGATCGCCGGTAGGAGGTGAAGTCCGGGCCGGTTGTACTGCGCGGGGTGTCGGGCAGGGTGGGGGTGCCGACGAGTTCCAGGGCGGCGTCGACGCCCACGAACAACTACGCATCAAAAAAAACTAGGCTTAAAAACGCAACACGATATGAAACATGTAAAATACGCACTGGAATGGGAAGGTGCGGAGC
>NZ_JBHXTL010000016.1:61441-97707 GCF_042677365.1 Kitasatospora sp. NPDC127116 | reverse complement strand
CGCGCCAGCGCCCCCAGGTACTTCGCCTTCAACTCCTGCGAACCCGACAACTGCACCGGCAGCGACCCCAGCTTGTTCACCGCCGGAATCAGGGACGACGACGCACACACCCGCGCCACCTCCTCGATCACGATCACCGTCGCCAGCGCATCCGCCCCCGCACCACCGAACTCCTCCGGCACGTGCACCGCGTGCAGATCGTTGCCCCGCAACGCCTCCAGCGCCTCCTGCGGGAACCGCCCCTGCTCGTCCACCTCCGCCGCGAACGGAGCGATCTTCGCCTCGGCCAGCGAACGCACCGCCTCACGGAGCATCCCGTGCTCCTCGGAGATCCGGAAGAGATCGAAGTCAGCCGCCCCTGCGCTGCCCGCCATGATGCCTGCCTCGTCGTTCAGTGACCGGTGCCCGATCGAGGTCCGATCGGCGCCCGGTGCGAGTCGAATCCGCGGTTAACTACCGTTCAGTAGAGATCCTAGGGCGCCGACCTGCGGCTGCCTAGCGTTCAGGGCGGCCCCTCGGGCGTGCAGGTGATCCCGGCGCGCCCTCGACGGGCGGATAGCATCAGGGCATCCGTACTGGTCGCGTCCGCATCCAAGGAGAACCCGTGACCCTCCGCATCTCCGTGATCGGCACCGGCTACCTCGGCGCCACGCACGCCGCCGCGATGGCCGAGTTCGGCTTCGAGGTGCTGGGTCTGGACATCGACCCCGACAAGATCGCCATGCTGACCGCGGGTCGCGTCCCGATGTACGAGCCGGGGCTCTCCGAACTGCTGCTCAAGCACGTGGCCGGGCACGAGGGTTCGACCGGACGGCTGCGCTTCACCACCTCCGCCCAGGAGGCCGCCGAGTTCGGCGACGTGCACTTCATCTGCGTCAACACCCCGCAGCGCAAGGGCGAGTTCGCCGCCGACATGTCGTACGTCGACACCGCGATCGACGAGCTCGCACCGCACCTGACCCGTCCCGCGCTGGTGGTCGGCAAGTCCACCGTCCCGGTCGGCTCGGCGGCCCGGCTGGCCGAGCGGCTGGCCGCGCTGGCGCCGGTCGGCGAGGGCGCCGAACTCGCCTGGAACCCGGAGTTCCTGCGCGAGGGGTTCGCCGTGCAGGACACCCTGCGGCCGGACCGGATCGTGGTCGGCGCCCAGAGCGAGCGGGCCGAGCGGGTGCTGCGCGAGGTGTACGCGGAGCCGATCGCGGCCGGGGTGCCGTTCATGGTCACCGACTACGCGACCGCCGAACTGGTCAAGGCGGCCGCCAACTCCTTCCTGGCCACCAAGATCTCCTTCATCAACGCGATGGCCGAGGTCTGCGAGGCGGCCGGCGCGGACGTCACCCAGCTCAGCAAGGCGCTCGCCTACGACGAGCGGATCGGCGGCAAGTTCCTCAACTCCGGCCTCGGTTTCGGCGGCGGCTGCCTGCCCAAGGACATCCGGGCGTTCATGGCCCGGGCCGGTGAGCTCGGCGCCGACCAGGCGCTGACCTTCCTGCGCGAGGTCGACTCGATCAACATGCGGCGCCGCTCCCGGATGGTCGAGCTGGCCCGCGAGCAGTGCGGCGGCGGCTTCCTGGGCCGCCGGGTCGCCGTCCTCGGCGCCGCCTTCAAGCCCAACTCGGACGACATCCGGGACTCCCCCGCCCTCAACGTGGCCGCCCAGATCCAGCTCCAGGGCGCCCAGGTCACCGTCTACGACCCGAAGGCCGTGGACAACGCCCGCAAGATGTTCCCGTCCCTCACCTACGCCCACTCCGCCCTGGAGGCCGCCGAGGGCGCCCACGTGGTCCTCCACCTCACCGAGTGGTCCGAGTTCCGCGAGCTGGACCCGTCCGCGCTCGGCGCCGTGGTCGCCGAACGACGCCTCCTCGACGGCCGCAACGTCCTGGACGCCGAGGCCTGGCGGGCCGCCGGCTGGACCTACCGCGCCCTGGGCCGCCCGAGCTGACGAGTCCGCTCCCGAGCGCCCGTCCCCGACCCCGGGGGCGGGCGCTCGCGCGTTCCCGGACCCAAGTATTTGAACATGTTCAACTCTCGTGCGAGGATCGGGCCACCCGCTGTCCGCGGTGGTCCGAAGACCGGGGGGTCCTTCATGCGCAAGTCGTTCGTCCGGTCGGCCGTCGGCTGCGCGGCGGTCGCCGCGCTCCTGCTCTTCTTCGCGAGCCGCTTCGTGCTCGCCCTCGACGACCTCGCCTCCGGCGAACCCGTCAAGGCCGACTGTTCGAAGGTCGTGGACTTCGCGGGCGGATCCATGCCCGCGCAGGCCACCGGGGCCCGCTGCACGGACACCAGCGGCTGGCAGGAGCAGGGGTACACCGGCGAGTTCCGGATGCCCCGGACCGACCTTGCCGCCCGACTGGTCGCCGCGTTCCCGCGCGTCCGGCTGATCAGCGACGAGACCTGGGGAATGACCCTCCGGAACCGCGACGAGACCGATGGGAACCGGCCCCGGGGGAAGGCCTGGGTCGTCGAACTGGAGATCACGTACGACAACGACACGACGGCCCTGGTCAAGCTCAACGCCACCAACATCTGAGCCCAGGAATCCGGCGCCCGCGAACGTCGTTGGTACCGGCATGACGAGCTACGGCGACGAAGCGGCGGTCCGCGAGATCCTCACCCGCACCGGCGGCACCTGGGCGGTGGTGGGCCTGTCCACCAACACCGCCCGGGCCGCGTACGGGGTGGCCAGGGTGCTCCAGGAGTACGGCAAGCGGATCGTGCCCGTGCACCCGAAGGCCGAGACGGTCCTCGGCGAGCAGGGCTACGCCTCGCTCGCCGAGGTGCCGTTCCCGGTCGACGTGGTGGACGTGTTCGTGAACAGCGCCCTGGCCGGGGAGGTGGCCGACCAGGCGGTGGCCGCCGGGGCGAGGGCGGTCTGGTTCCAGCTGGGAGTCGTCGACGAGGCCGCCTACGGGCGGACCCGGGCGGCCGGGCTCGCCATGGTGATGGACAGGTGCCCGGCCATCGAGATCCCCAGGCTTCAGGCCTGAGGACCGTCCAGCTGCGCGATGGTGGCGATGGACGGGCGGCGGCTCGCGCGCAGCCCGGCGGCCGCCGATTCGGCGTCGCGCAGGACGCGCACGGCGTTGTGCCAGGTGAGCTTGGCCAGGTCGGCCTCCGACCAGTGGCGGCCGAGGAGTTCGGCGACCAGGTTGGGGTAGCCGGCCACCGAGTCCAGGCCGTCCGGCAGGAAGGCGGTGCCGTCGAAGTCGCCGCCGATGCCGATGTGGTCGATGCCGGCCACCTCGCGCATGTGGTCGAGGTGGTCGGCGACGGTGGCCGGGGTGGCGATCGGGCGCGGGTTGGCGGCCTCGAAGGCGCGCTGGCGCTCCATGGCCGGCGGGGTGGTGTCCAGCGGGTGGAAGCCGTGGGCGCGCATGTTCTCGTCGGCGGCCCTGGTCCAGTCGATGGCGGCGGGCAGGATGAACTTGGGCACGAAGGTCGCCATCGCCACGCCGCCGTTGGCGGGCAGCTGGGCGAGCACGTCGTCCGGGATGTTGCGCGGGTGGTCGCAGACCGCGCGCGAGGAGGAGTGCGAGAAGACGACCGGCGCCTCGGTCACCCGCAGGGCGTCGCGCATGGTGTCGGCGGAGACGTGCGAGAGGTCGACCAGCATGCCGAGCCGGTTCATCTCCCGGACGACCTCCTCGCCGAACCGGGTCAGCCCGCCGGCCACCGGCTTGTCGGTCGCGGAGTCCGCCCACGGCACGTTGTCGTTGTGGGTCAGCGTCAGGTACCGCACGCCCAGCTCGTACAGGGCGCGCAGGGTGGCCAGCGAGCAGTCGATGGAGTGACCGCCCTCGGCGCCCATCAGGGAGGCGATCCGGCCCTCGGCGCGGGCGGCCTCGATGTCCGCGGCGGTACGGGCCAGGCGCAGCCGGTCCGGGTAGCGCTCGACCAGGGCGTGGACGAAGTCGATCTGCTCCAGGGTGGCGCTCACGGCGTGGTCGCCGGCCAGCGAGGAGGGGACGTAGACGGACCAGAACTGCGCGCCGACCCCGCCCTCCGCGAGGCGGGCGAGGTCGGTGTGCAGGCGGTCGCTCTGGTCGGCGGCGAGGTCGAGCGCGCCGAGGTCGTATCCGGCCTGCTCGCGCATCGCCCAGGGGAGGTCGTTGTGGCCGTCCACCACGGGGGCGGTGCGCAGCAGGGCGCGGGCGCGGTCCAGCGGGGTGGGGGAGTCCGTCCGAGAAGTCATACGGGTTGTTCTACCCCACCCCCACCAGGGGATTACTTGCCGAAGCCGAAGGAGGAGGAACCGGCCACCTTGGCGCGCAGCTTCTGGCCCTTCTCGGTGGCCTGGTTGTTCAGCTCGGCCTGGAACTCGGTCATCTTCTCGGTGAGCTCGGGGTCGAAGGCGGCGAGCATCCGCACCGCGAGCAGGCCGGCGTTGCGCGCGCCGGCCACCGAGACGGTCGCCACCGGGACGCCGGCGGGCATCTGGACGATCGACAGCAGGCTGTCCATGCCGTCCAGGTAGCGCAGCGGCACCGGCACGCCGATGACCGGCAGCGGGGTGACGGAGGCGAGCATGCCCGGCAGGTGGGCCGCGCCGCCGGCGCCGGCGATGATCGCCTTCAGGCCGCGCAGGTGGGCGTTCTCGCCGTACGCAACCATCTCGCGGGGCATCCGGTGGGCGGAGACGACGTCCACCTCGTAGGGGATCTCGAACTCGTCGAGCGCCTGGGCGGCGGCCTCCATGACCGGCCAGTCGGAGTCCGAGCCCATCACGATGCCGACGAGGGGGGCGGTCGAAGCGGGGCTCATTCGGTGATCGTTCCTCGCAGGTAGGCGGCCGCGTGGCGGGCGCGCTCGCGGACGTCTTCGAGGTCGTCCCCGAAGACGTTGACGTGGCCGACCTTGCGGCCGGGCTTCACGTCCTTCCCGTACATGTGGATCCGCAGCCCGGGGTCGCGGGCCATGCAGTGCAGGAAGGGGCGGTACATGTCCGGGTAGTCGCCGCCGAGGACGTTGACCATGACGGTCCACTTGGCGCGCGGGCGGGGGTCGCCGAGCGGGAGGTCGAGGACGGCCCGCAGGTGGTTCTCGAACTGCGAGGTGACGGCGCCGTCCTGGGTCCAGTGCCCGGAGTTGTGCGGACGCATGGCCAGCTCGTTGACGAGGATGCGGCCGTCCCGGGTCTGGAACAGCTCGACGGCGAGGTGGCCGACGATGCCGAGGTCGCCGGCGATCCGCAGGGCGAGCTGCTGGGCCTCGTCGGACAGGGCCGGGTCGAGGTCCGGCGCGGGGGCGGTGACCTCGGCGCAGACGCCGTTCTCCTGGACGCTCTCCACCACCGGGTAGGCGACGGCCTGCCCGCTGGGCGAGCGGACCACGTTGGCGGCCAGCTCGCGGACGAAGTCGACCTTCTCCTCGGCCAGCACCGCGACGCCGGCCAGGAACGGGGCCTGCGCCTGCTCCTCGTCGTCGACGACCCAGACGCCCTTGCCGTCGTAGCCGCCGCGGACGGTCTTGAGGACGACCGGGTAACCGGAGCCCTCCTCGGCGAAGGCGGTGACGTCGGCCGGGTCGGCGACGATCCGGTGCCGGGGGCAGGGCACGTCGATGGAGTCCAGCTTGGCCCGCATCACGCCCTTGTCCTGGGCGTTGACCAGCGCGTCCGGGCCGGGGCGGACGGCGATGCCGTCGGCCTCCAGGGCCCGCAGGTGCTCGGTGGGGACGTGCTCGTGGTCGAAGGTGATCACGTCGCAGCCGGCGGCGAAGGCGCGCAGGGTGTCGAGGTCGCGGTAGTCGCCGAGGACGACGTCGGACACCACCTGTGCGGCGGAGTCCTGGGGCGTGTCGGCGAGGAGTTTGAACCTGACCCCGAGCGGGATGCCCGCCTGGTGTGCCATGCGGGCCAGCTGCCCGCCACCGATCATGCCCACCACTGGAAAATTCACATTGCCCGGGGAAGTCACGCGGCCCAGGATATCCGGGCCGGTCGGGGGCGGTGGAGCCGCCGGTGGGGCCGTCGGGGCGGACGCGCGTAGATGTCAACCTGTCGCCCTGGGGGCTGAGCCGTTCGATGGAAGCGGGTAGCCTGGACGGCCAGGTCCTGGTCTGCGCGGTCCGATCATGTGCGTGCACGCAGGGCTCAAGGGGTGGCCGCGCCGTCGCGGCAGGCCCTTTCGTCCCGCAGGCACATGGAGGCAGTCCGGTATGGCGACGACCGCAGCTTCGAACCCCCCGCTCGCACAGAAGATGCGTGGGATCACGGGCGAAGTCGTGAAGTTCGGCATCGTCGGCCTGAGCGGCGTGGTGGTCAACTTCGCCGTCTTCTGGGTCTGCATCAACGGCATGGGCCTGGCCTCGGTCCGGTCGAACATCGTCGCGACGGTGATCGCGATCGCGACCAACTACCTGGGCTACCGCTACTGGCTCTACCGGGACCGCGACGCCGCCTCCCGCAGGCGCGAGATCACGCTCTTCCTGGTCTACAGCGGCATCGGCATGCTGATCGAGACCGGCGTCCTCGGCTTCTCGGTGTACGTGCTCGACCTGCGCTCGCACTACGAGCAGATCGGCGCCAAGGTGATCGGCCTCGCCGTGGCCACCGTGTTCCGCTTCGTCTCGTACCGCACCTGGGTGTTCAAGGCCGTGCCGGAGCCCGTCGGACTGCCCGCCCAGCAGGCGGTGGACGCCACCAGCGGCCAGGAGCTGGCCGCACAGGCCGAGCTGATGCTGGCCACCGAGCGGATCCGCCTCGCCAAGGCCGAGTAGGCCCCGCGCCCCCGCGCCCCTCGCACCCCCCTTCGCTCCTCGCAGCCCCGGCAGCCCGAACGCGGCCGCCGGGGCACTGCCGTTTCCGGCGGGCTTGCCGTGTCCGCCGCAGCCGGAGGACAGTGGTTACCGAGGGCGAGCACGGCCGGCGGACGATCGTGGCCGAGGGGGTCCAGGAGGCTCGCCATGACGTTCGTCCAGATCATCGACTGCAGGACCGACAGGCTCGACGACCTCAACCGGCTGCTGGACACCTGGGTCGAGGCGACCCGGGGCAGGCGGACCGCTTCCCACGCGGTGATCGGCACCGACCGTTCCGACACCGCGCACGTGGTGCAGATCGTGGAGTTCCCCTCCTACGCGGCGGCGATGGAGAACTCCGCCCTGCCCGAGACCGACCGGATCTTCCGCGAGATGGTGGCGCTCTGCGACGCCCCGCCCACCTTCACCGACCTCGACGTGGTCCGCGACGCGCAGTTCGACTAGCTAGGGCGTGTCCGACCGTTCGAGTCGGCCCCGGGCCCGTTCAGTCCTGGTGGCTGCGTCCGAGGAAGAGCGCGAACACCGCCGGCTTCAGCGAGAGCAGTTCGAGCCGCCCGCCGTCCGCCTCCGCGAGGTCGCGGGCGACGGCCAGACCGATGCCGGTGGAGTTGCGCCCGCTGACCGCGCGCTCGAACACCCGGTTGCCGAGGTCCGCCGGCACGCCCGCGCCCTCGTCCTGGACCTCGACCACCGCCGAGGTGCCGGACGGCCGGACCCGCAGGGTGATAGTCCCGGCGCCGTGCATCAGCGAGTTCTCGATCAGGGTGGCCAGCACCTGGGCGACCGTCCCCGGGGTGCCGACCGCGGTGACCCCGTGCAGCCCCTCCAGGGAGAGCACCCGGCCCTGCTCCCGCAGCGTCGGGCCCCACTCCTCCACCTGCTGCTTGATCACCTCGTCCAGGTCGAAGGCGACGGCGGTGGGGCTGCGCGGGTCGCGCTGGGTGGTGAGCAGCCGCTGGACCACGTCGGTGAGCCGCTCGACCTGCTGGAGGGCGATGGTCGCCTCCTCCTTGACCGTCTCCGGCTCCTCGGCGAGGGCGGTGATCTCCTCCAGCCGCATGGAGAGCGCGGTGAGCGGGGTGCGCAGCTGGTGCGAGGCGTCGGCGGCGAGCCGGCGCTCGGCGGTGAGCATCCGGGCGATCCGCTCGGCACTGGTGTCCAGCACCTCGGCGACCCGGTCGAGCTCGGGCACCCCGTAGCGGCGGTCGCGCGGGCGCGGGTCGCCGGAGCCGAGCCGCTCGGCGGTCTCGGCGAGGTCGGTGAGCGGCCGGGCGAGCCGCTTGGCCTGCCAGACGGCGAGGGCCACCGCGGCCTGGACGGCGAGCAGGGCGACCACGCCGAGCAGCAGCAGGTTGTTGGCGATCTCGTGGTCGACGTCCTCGCGGGACTGTTCGACGGTGACGGTCTCGCCGCTGTTGCCGCGCTCGACGGCCTTCAGCAGGTGGTTCCCGGCGGGGCGCTCGCCCGCGGAGACCACCGGCTGGCCGGGCACCTGCACCTCGACGTAGCTGCCCTCGGTGATCTGGCTCTCGAAGGCCCGCCCGGTGACCGGCTCCCCCGCGGCGAGCCGGCTCTCGACCAGGGCGAGCACCCGGACGGCGGCCGCGTCCACCCGGTCCTGGGCCGAGTTGACGATGGTCCGCTTCTCGACCAGGGCGAGCGGTACGCAGAACACCACGACGACCACCAGGACGACGCCCAGCAGCGAGTTGATCATCCTGCGTTTCACGCTGCCGCTCCCCGGGGTGTTCCACTGCCGCGGGCCGAGGGCCCGTTCTCCGTCAGGGACTAATTCTTCTCGAACCGGAACCCGACTCCGCGCACGGTGGCGATGTAGCGGGGGTTGGCCGCGTCGTCGCCGAGCTTCTTGCGGAGCCAGGAGATGTGCATGTCCAGGGTCTTGGTGGAGGTCCACCAGGTGGTGTCCCAGACCTGCCGCATGATCTCCTCGCGGGTGACCACCCGGCCGGCGTCCCGGACCAGGACCCGCAGCAGCTCGAACTCCTTGGCGGAGAGGGTGAGCTCCTCGTCGCCGAGCCAGGCGCGGTGGGACTCGATGTCGATCTTCACACCGTGCGCGCCGGTGGTGAGCTGGTCGACGTTGCCGCGCCGGAGCAGGGCCCGGACGCGGGCGAGGAGTTCGGCCAGGCGGAAGGGCTTGGTGACGTAGTCGTCGGCACCGGCGTCCAGGCCGACCACGGTGTCCACCTCGTCCGCGCGGGCGGTGAGCACCAGGACGGGGCAGCTCTTGCCGTCGGCACGCAGGCGGCGGCAGACCTCCAGGCCGTCCATCTCGGGCAGGCCGAGGTCCAGGACGACGAGGTCGACCTCCTCGGTGAGGCCCGCGGCCAGTGCGGTCGGACCGTCCTCGCGGACGAGCACCTCATAGCCCTCGCGTCGCAGGGCCCGGGCGAGCGGTTCGGAGATCGCCGGATCGTCCTCGGCGAGCAGCACACAGGTCATGTGGTGATGGTAGTCCGCCGGGGTAACGCCGGACGCCCTGTGAGGTAGTTCACAGAGCGTGATCGTTATACAAGGCCCTGATCGCACCCAACGGGCCGCAGCGGACCGGCCGTTCGGCGAAGAATCTCCGTTTGGATCTTGAAACCGAAGGAAGACGCGCCCATCTACCATCGATAGATCGGGAAGATCTGGCGCCGACTTTGCCATTCCCATACCTGATTCAAGGCTTTTGTCATCTGATAAAGCCAAATGTCGCCACGTAGAGTGGTTTCGTCCACGTCCGCCGCCACCCCCCTAGGCGGACGCTGTCAGGCAAGGAACCACTACTCATGGCGTCGAAGACCCTGGACGCCGACATGACGTCGGCCTCTCCCGGCGGCAAGACCTTCCTCGGGCATCCCCGAGGTCTTGCCACCCTGTTCATGACCGAGATGTGGGAGCGCTTCTCCTACTACGGCATGCGCGCCCTGCTCATCTACTACCTGGTCTCCGGTGGCGCCGACGCCGCCGTGGGCAGCCAGGGCGGCGGCCTCGCCATGACGGCGACGACGGCGACGGCGATCTACTCCGTCTACGTCTCGATGGTCTACCTCATGGCCTACCCCGGCGGCTGGTTCGGTGACCGGGTCTGGGGTGCCCGCAAGACCGTCGCCATCGCCGGGTTCGTGATCATGTTCGGCCACATCGCGCTGGCCGTCCCGGGCCAGGCGGCGTTCTTCCTCGGCCTGCTCCTCGTCGCGCTCGGCTCCGGGCTGCTGAAGGCCAACATCTCCACGATGGTCGGCCAGCTCTACAACGGCCCCGAGGACCCGCGCCGCGACGGTGGCTTCACCGTCTTCTACATGAGCATCAACCTCGGTGCCTTCGTCGCCCCGTTCATCATCGGGACGATCGGCAAGGAGTACAGCTGGCACCTGGGCTTCGGTATCGCCGCGGTCGGCATGGCCTTCGGCCTGGTGCAGTTCCTGCTGGGCAGCCGCCACCTGAGCCCCAAGAGCAGCAAGGTCCCCAACCCGCTCAAGCCCGCGGAGCGCAACAGCCTGCTGGTGAAGGCCGGCATCGCCGTCGCCGCCACCGCCGTCTTCTACGCCGTGATCGTCGGGCTGGGCGTCTACACCCTGAACTGGGCCCTCGTCCCGCTCACCCTGGCCGGTCTGCTCATCCCGATCGCCGTGCTGGTCCGGATCAAGCGCGACAAGGACCTCAGCGCCGGCGAGCAGTCCAAGATGTCCGCCTACATCTGGTTCTTCGCCGCGGCCGCCATCTTCTGGATGATCTACGACCAGGGCGGGTCGACCCTCTCCCTGTTCGCCGACAAGAAGACCGCCGACAGCCTGTTCGGCCTCGGCTTCTCGGCCACCTGGTACCAGTCGCTCAACCCGCTGTTCGTGATGGCGCTCGCGCCGGTGTTCGCCTGGCTGTGGCTGTGGCTCTCCCGCCGCAACAAGGAGCCGAACACCATCGTGAAGTTCTCGATGGGCCTGGTCCTGGTCGGCGCCTCGTTCTTCATCTTCATCATCCCGATGAACATGGCGGACGGCGGCACCATGGTCTCCCCGATGTGGCTCGTCTCGATCTACCTGATCCAGACCATCGGTGAGCTCTGCCTCTCCCCGGTCGGCCTCTCGGTCACCACCAAGATGGCGCCGCAGAAGTACGCCTCCCAGATGATGGGCGTCTGGTTCCTCGCCGTCACCGCCGGTGACTGCACCACCAGCCTGCTCTCGCTGGCCGGCGTCAACCTCGACGGCAACGGGATCATCGCGATGCAGGCGTCGCTCGCGGTCCTCGCCGGGCTCGCCGTCTTCGGCTACCGCAAGCGCGTCCAGGCCCTCATGGGCGACGTGCGCTGACCGACCGGCCTACGGCTCACGACTCCGGGGCCGCCGTGGATTCCTGAGATCCGCGGCGGCCCCGGCCGTCTTTCCCGGCCCCGCCCGTCCTCCGCCCCGGCCGCCCCGGCTGCCCGCCCGCCGAGGCCGCCCAGGCCGCCCCGCCGCCGGGCGTTGTGCGCTCGACACGGACCCGGCGGCCGTGCCTATGGTGCCCCGCATGACGACCCCCTCCTTACCCCGTCAGCTGGCCCGCACCCGGCGGTTCACCCTGGGCGTCCCCGTCCAGCCGGAGCCCTCGCCGGACGGCACCACCGTGCTCTTCCTGCGCGGCCGGTCCGGCACCGACCCGCTCGCCTGCCTCTGGGCCATGGACACCGCCACCGGCGAGGAACGGCTGATCGCGGACCCGGCCGTGCTCGGCGCCGCCGAGGGCATCGCCGGGTACAGCACCGACGCCGCCGGCGCGCTCGCCGCCTTCGCGCTGGACGGCGCCCTGTGGCTGGCCGACACCGCCCGCGGCACCGTCCGCGCCGTCCCCGTCCCCGTCCCGCCGCAGGACCCCCGGCTCGACCCGACCGGCCGCCGGATCGCCTACGTCGCCGCCGGCGCCCTGCGGGTGGTCGGCGTCGACGGCACGGACGACCGTCCGCTCGCCGAACCCGAGGCCGAGGACGTCTTCTACGGACTCGCCGAGTACGTCGCCGCCGAGGAGATGTTCCGCGACCGCGGCCACTGGTGGTCCCCCGACGGCACCGCGCTGCTGGTCGCCCGGGTCGACAACCGCCCGCTCGCCCGCTTCTTCCTGGCCGACCCCGCCGACCCGCACCGCCCGCCGCGCGCCGTCCGCTACCCGCTGGCCGGCACCGCCAACGCCGAGGTCTCGCTGCGGCTGCTCGGCCTCGACGGCACGGACACCGGGGTCCGCTGGGACCGCGCCGCCTTCGAGTACCTCACCGCCGCCGGCTGGGACGGCCACGGCCCGTACGCCGCCGTGCAGAGCCGCGACCAGCGCACCGTCCGCACCCTGGCGATCGAGCCGGACGGCGCCACCCGGGTGCTCGCCGAGCGGCAGGACGCGCACTGGATCGAGCTGCTCCCCGGCCTGCCGGCCCGCACCGGGGGCGGCGCCCTGGTGGACACCGCCGACCTGGGCGACACCCGGCACCTGACCGTCGACGGCAAGCCGGTCACCCCGCCCGGGCTCCAGCTGCGCGCGGTGCTCGGGACGGACGGCGAGCAGGTCCTGTTCACCGCCTCCGACGAACCCACCGAGACCCACCTCTGGACGTACGGACCGGACACCGGCCCACGACGGCTCAGCAGCGGCCCCGGCCTGCACACCGGGGTGCGGCGCGGCGGCACGCTGGTCCTCATCACCTGTTCCCCCGGCCACCCCGGCGGCTTCACGACCGCTCTACGGGAAGGGTCGGCACCCCTCCCGCTCACCTCGTACGCCGAGCCGCCCATCGTCACCCCGCGGCCCGAACTGCTCCGGCTCGGCCCGCACGCCCTGCGCGCCACGCTCTTCCTGCCCGCCGGCCACCGCCCCGGGGACGGCCCGCTGCCCGTCCTGCTCGACCCGTACGGCGGACCCGCCGTGCAGAAGGCCACCACCGGCGGCCTCTGGTGGGACCAGGTCTCCCAGTGGTTCGCCGACCAGGGCTTCGCGGTCCTCGTGGTGGACGGCCGCGGCACCCCCGGGCGCGGGCCGCTTTGGGACAAGGCGATCCACGGCGACAAGGCGGGACCCGCCCTCGACGACCAGGTCGAGGGCCTGCGGGCGGCCGACCGGCTGCGGCCCGGGCTGCTCGACCTCGACCGGGTCGGCATCCGCGGCTGGTCCTACGGCGGCTACCTCGCCGCCCTCGCGGTGCTGCGCCGCCCGGACGTCTTCCACGCCGCCTCCGCCGGGGCCGCCCCCACCGACTGGCGGTTCTACGACACCCACTGGCAGGAGCGCTTCCTCGGCCACCCCGACGAGCATCCCGAGCACTACGACAGCGGCTCGCTGATCGCCGAGGCGCCGAAGCTGAGCCGCCCGCTGCTGCTGATCCAGGGCCTCGCCGACGACAACGTCTACCCCGCCCACACCCTGCGGCTCTCCGCCGCCCTCCTCGCCGCCGGCCGCCCGCACGAGGTCCTCCCCCTACGCGCCACCGGCCACCGGCCGACGGACGAGGCGGTGGTGGAAAACCTGCTGCACCACGAACTGGAGTTCCTACGGCGCTCGTTGGGCCTGGAGTGATCAGCGCCGCGCCACCAAATGCCCTGAGGTTTTCGGCAGGCTGAATAGCTACCGGATCCCAAAGTCCATGCATTTCAACTGTCTTTCTGCGTACGGCAGTTGAGTGCTAGCGTTCATTTCCTCCACTCCAGCGGCTACTGTGAGGTGCCCGTCATGACTCAGGCCATGCCTCGCCAGAAGAATCCCCTGGCCCCGCGCTTTCAGGTGGCTTTGCGACCTGCGGAGCTGCCCGACCATGACTTCGAGGACGACGCCACCATCAAAGGCAGGCAATACAGCGGACTGAGCCTCGTCGGACGATCGGGCGAAGCGGTCGAGGTCGAGCAATGCGCCTTCGAGAACGTCCGGTTCACCGGGATGCACCTGGTCCGGTCGGTGCTCGCTCACATCGCCTTCGACACCTGCGACTTCGCCACGGTCCGGACACAGGACGTATCCGTCCTCCGCGGCACGGTGACCGGGTGCCGGCTCACCGGGTCGTCCTGGAGCAACGGCAGTTTCCGTGACGTCCTCTTCGAGGGCAATCGGACAGACAGCACGCTGTTCCGCTACGCGAAGTTCAAGACGGTGGTCTTCAGGGAGTGCAATCTCTCCCAGGCCGACTTTCAGTTCGCCGAACTCCGTGATGTCCGATTCGAGAAGTGCGACCTCACGGGAACCCAGTTCGCCAACGTCGTCATTCAGCCCGGTGTCAGCTTCGACAACTGCACACTGATCGATGTCGGAGGCGCCGCGCACCTCAAGGGTGCCACCGTGCGAGGCCCGGGGTCCATGGAACTGGCCCTGAGCCTCGCCAGGGAGGCCGGCATCGTCTTCGAAGCCTAGGCTGCGGCAGGCAGGTCGTAGTGCGCGAACTCCCGGCCCGAGATCGACCGGGTGACGAGATCGAAGTCGATCGTCTCGGCGAAGTCCGCGAGTTCGCGCACCATCCCCTGGCCGTACGGCGTGAACAGGTCCAGCTTGTCCAGCAGGCCGTCCGCGCACTCGCGGATCGAGTGGCGGAACGTGTCCACCAACTCCGTCTCACCCCTCAGGTGCTGCATGAGCATGAGGGGCGGGGCCACCACCGCACTGTGGAAGGCCTTGTCCAGCGGGCGCATCTGCCCGAACTTCACCGCGGAGACGACCCGGTACTCGTCGGCCCCCAGCTCCTTGGCCGGCCGCGTGTAGAGGCGGTACACCATGTCCGCCAGGAAGACGTTCAGGTGCACGGTCTCGTGCACCTGGGACTCGGCGTAGTCGTGGGGCCGCCACTCGTCGCCCGGGCTCATGCTCACCAGGCCCGGGAGCGTCGAACCGGTGCCGCCACCCTTGTTGGTCGAGCTGAACATCACGACGTCGGTGACCACCAGGTCCACGAGGGCGCCCAAGTCGGGGACGAGGTCCCTGGTGTGCAGGAGCGCCACGGAGAAGTCGCGCTTCCACCGCTCCCGCAGGTCGGGCGGGGTGTTCTCCAGCCCCTCGAAGATGTTCTCGAAGGTCCTGTTCTCGATCAGGTAGCTGCCCCACTCGCTGTCCTCGAAGGACAGCGTGATGCCCGCATCCTCGACCGGCAGCGGACGGAGCGCGGAGACGACCCTCCGGTACGCGGCCGGGAGGTCCACGGCGGTCGGCGGAGGCTGCTCGTCGACCGCGCTCACGAGTCGGCCGATCGTCTCCTGGGTGTGGTGGATGTTGAGGAACCGCATGGAGGAACACTCCTTCGCTGGAATGCTTGGGAACCACGCGCCCGGCCCCAATTGAGGTGGGGCCGGGCGCGCGACTGCTTCAGGCGCTCAGGTCGGCCGTCAGTTGGTCCAGCCGCCCATCATCGAGGTGTTGTCCTCGTCCAGGAACGCCCGGACGTTGCCCCGGATGGTGTTCGTGGCGCTCTCGTCGAGCGTCACGGACTCGGCCGCCTCGGCGCTCTCGGTGTCGCTGGTGATCACGGACATTGCGATCTCCCTTCATCGGATGAATGGAACAACCTCCCCGGAAATGGAGGAACCTGCGGGGGGAGTCGGTGATCCGCATCGGCCACGTACTGCTTGGCCGATGCTGGCCAGGCTACGGACGGCGAGACATCGCTCTCTACGAACTTGCATGAGCTTGCACAGCATTCGACCGGTCAAATAGCGGCGTTGACTACATATCCGCTGTTCGGAGAAGCTTGTGCAAGCCCGAGCAAGCACCTAGATCAGGGAGCCGGCCATGGCCGTGGAGTTCGTTGGCATCGACCCCAGTACCGATCGGGACCACTGCCCCACCGTGTGGGTGGACCCGGATGCTCAGGAGATCCTTTTCCAGGGGTGGAACCCGCGCCCCGAGACCCAGGCGGATTGCGAAGGAACGAGTCCTGCGAACGGGCCGGTCCCCGACAATGAGGCCATCGTCAGGCTTCCGGCCCGGATGGTGCCCATGATCAGGGAGGCATGTGATGCCATCGAGCGTGCCCAGCTTCGCTGAGCTGCTTGAGCAGTGTCAGCGGTCCGCCGTCCATCTGGAGCTGCGGGATTCGTACGCCCCGACGGATCGGTTCGAGGCCTGGCAGCGCGGTGAGCGGATCAACTGGGAGGACCAGGCGTCCTGGTGGCATCCCTATGACCAGTTGATCACAGACGCCGTGGCGCGGGGCGTGGTCATTCGCCGAGCCCGGGTGGTCTCCGAGCCCGTGTCCGAGTACATCCGGTGGGAGCACTACGTCACCCACGCCAACGTCACGGCGGGCGAGCAGGTCCGCTGGCTGCCACGGCGACAGGCCACGAGCATCCCCCTGCCGGGGAACGACTTCTGGCTGTTCGACGGTGCACTGCTTCGGGTGCACCACTTCTCCGGGGACGGCGCCGTGGTCGAAGATGAGATCACAACAGACCCGGACACCGTGAAGCTGTGCACCACCGCGTTCGAAGCAGTCTGGGAGCGGGCGCTCCCGCATCATCTGTACGAGATCTGACGAAGGCCGGCTCCATGCCCGCGCACCCCTCACCGAACGTTCAGAAGGCCAGCGAAGCTCTTGCCGGTCGGCTGAGCGAGATTCGGAAGGACGCGGGGATCAGCGGGCGGGAGCTGGCCGTCAGGTGCGGTTGGTCGGAGTCGAAGTCGTCCCGGATCGAGAACGCCAGGACACCTCCCTCCGACGCCGACATCAGGGCCTGGTGCCGCGCCTGTGACGCCGACGATCAAGCTCCTGACTTGGTTGCCGCCAACCGGCAGTCCGCCGACGCCCATGTGCAGTGGCGACGGCTCCAGCGGAGTGGGCTCCGCCGGCTGCAAGAGTCCACCGGAGACCTGTACCGGCAGACCAAGGTGTTCCGGGTTTACGTCTCCGACGTGATCCCAGGGTTCCTCCAAACGCCCAGGTACGCCGCCGCCTTGCTGTCGTGCATCGCGGACTTCCGGGGAACTCCGAACGATGCGAGTGACGCTGTGGCAGCCCGGATGAGACGCAACGCGGTGCTGGCCAATGGTGCACGCCGGTTCTCGTTCGTCCTGGAGGAGTCCGTGCTGCGCTACCGCGTGTGCAGCTCCGAGACCATGGCGGCACAGCTCGGCCATCTGCTCGGAGCCATGGATCTCCCAAACGTCTCCGTGGGCATCGTCCCGTTCGCGGCGCAACGGAGCGTTTGGCCCATGCCGACCTTCACGATCTTCGATGACACCAGAGTCCACGCGGACACGCTGGATGCCGCCTCGACGCTCACGCGGCCCAGCCAGGTCGACCTCTATGCCCGCGCCTTCTCTCGGCTCTCGCAGGGGGCGGTACGAGGCGCCACAGCGCGTTCACTTGTCACAGGCGCCTTGGCTGACCTGGATTGACACTTCAGCGCGAAGAGGGGAATGCGGTCTCGCCGCCGCCTCGTCGGACAGCGAGCGCGCCCGCGAGGCCCTCGCCCCGGGCGGGCGAGGGCCTTCGCGTGTTTCAGTGCTGCTCGTCGCGTGCCTCGGGGCGAGGCATCCCGAGGCATGCGAGGACGCCGAGGGCCACGGTGGCGATCGCGAGGACGAGGAGGGCTAGGAGGATCGCGCCGATGAAGAACTTCACTGGCGCCACGCCTCGTCGTCATCGTCCAGTTCGCGGAGCAGGCGGAGGAGGTTGAGCAAAGTGCTCACCGAAGCGTTCCCGAAGTCGATCAGGATGCGTCCGTCGATGGTGGTCTCACCCGGCGAGGCGGACCCCCAGAGGAGCCCGTGCGGCAGGCCGCGCCTGTGCAACTCGCCCAGAAGGGCCATGAGGTGGGGTTTGGTGTAGTCACGCATCCGGGGGTCCTCCGGCCGGACGGGGTAGCCGGTCACGCGCGGCAGTCCAGCTCGTACCAGATGGCCTTGCCGCGCTTCTGCGGGTCGACGCCCCAGCGGTGGGTGAGGCCCTCCACGAGTTGGAGGCCCCGGCCGGACTCGGCGGAGTCGGCGGGGGTTCGCCGCCGGGGGGAGGGCGTCGCTCTCGTCGGAGACGGTGACCCGTCGAGCAGCTGCTCGACGGGGCGACGCGAACCCACCGTTCAGACCTCGCGGACGCCCGCGCGCCAGACCGCCGCCGTCAGGGGGACACCCGGGCGGTAGGCCAGGTGGACGTGCGAGGGGGCGTCCAGCAGGAGCAGGTCGGCGCGGGCGCCGACCGTGACGGTGCCGACGTCGCTGCGCCGCAGGGCGCGGGCGCCGCCCGCCGTCGCCGCCCAGACCGCCTCGTCCGGGGTCATGCCCATCTCGCGCACCGCCACGGCAATACAGAACGCCATCGAACTGGTGAAGCTGGAGCCCGGGTTGCAGTCGGTGGACAGGGCCACCACCGCGCCCGCGTCCAGCAGCCGGCGCCCGCTCGGGTACTCGGCCCGGGTGGAGAACTCCGCCCCCGGCAGCAGGGTGGCAACCGTCGCCGAGCCGGCCAGCGCCGCCACGTCCTCGTCCGTCAGATGGGTGCAGTGGTCCGCCGAGGCGGCTCCCAGCTCCACCGCGAGCTGCACGCCCGGCCCGTAGGTGAGCTGGTTGGCGTGCACGCGCGGCGTGAGGCCCTTCTCGATCCCCGCCGTCAGGATCGCCCGCGCCTGGTCCCCGTCGAACGCGCCCTTCTCGCAGAACACGTCCACCCAACGGGCGTGCGGCGCACAGGCGTCCAACATCTCGCCGGTGACCAGGTCGACGTACCCGGCCGGGTCCCCGGCGTACTCGGGGGCGACCACGTGGGCGCCCAGGTAGGTGGTCTCCGGGGTGTGCGCGGCGGCGATCCGCAGGGCGCGCGCCTCGTCCTCGACCGTCAGCCCGTAGCCGGACTTGCACTCGATGGTGGTGGTGCCCTGGCGCACCGCCTCCCGGACGAACCGGGCCAGGTTGGCGTCCAGTTCGGCGTCGCTCGCCGCCCGGGTGGCCGCCACCGTGGTCCGGATGCCGCCCGCCGTGTACGGCTGCCCGGACATCCGGGCGTTGAACTCGGCGGTGCGGTCGCCCGCGAACACCAGGTGGGCGTGCGAGTCGACGAAGCCGGGCAGCAGGGCCCGGCCCCCGGCGTCGAAGCGCTCGTCCGCCGCCGGTGCCTGCGCGGCCGGGCCGACCCAGGCGACGGTGCCGCCGTCGACCACCACGGCCGCGTCGGTGAGCAGGCCGAGCGGCCCGGCGCCCTGCCCGGGGTCGTTGGTGACCAGGCTGCCGATGCCCGTGATCAGGGTGGTCGTGGTGCTCAAGGCAACGCCTTCCGAAGGGAGTTGAACGGGGTCAGTAGTCCAGCGCGCCGATCGCGGAGCGCAGCGCGCCCGGCACGTCGGCCACCAGCCGGTGCACGCCGTCCCGGACGACGTGCCGGCCGCCGACCACGACGTGCCGCACGTCCGCCGCCGAGGCCGCGAAGACCGCGATCTCGGCGCCGAGCCGGGGCGGCGGTCCGGCCGTGCGGACGGTGTCCAGCGCGATCACCGTGAAGTCGGCGAGCGCCCCGGCCTCGATCCGTCCGGCCTCCGGCCAGCCGAGCGAGGCGTGGCCGTCCTCGGTCCCGGCCCGCAGCAGCGCGTTCGCCGTCCAGTGGCCGCGGGTGCGGGTGCGCAGCCGCTCGTCCAGCTCCAGCGCGCGGGCCTCCTCGAACGGGTCGATCACCGCGTGGCTGTCGCTGCCCAGGGTGATCGGGGAGCCCGCCGAGGCCAGCCGGCGGGCCGGGCCGATGCCGTCCGCGAGGTCCCGCTCGGTGGTGGGGCACATGCAGACCGTGGTGGAGGAGTCGGTGAGCAGCCGGACGTCCTCGTCGGTGAGGTGAGTGGCGTGCACGGCCGAGGTGCGCGGGCCGAGCGCGCCGTGGTCGGCGAGCAGCCTCGTCGGGGTGACGCCGTGCGCGGCCAGGCAGGCGTCGTTCTCGGCGGTCTGCTCGGAGAGGTGGACGTGCAGCGGCGCCCCGCGCACCGACGCCCAGTGCGCGACGGTGCCCAGCTGCTCGGCCGGGACGGCCCGCACCGAGTGGACGGCGGCGCCGATCCGGGCGTGCTCGCGCGGCTTGAGCGCGTCCGCCCGGACCGCCCAGGCCTCCGCGTCGCCGTCGCTGAACCGCAGCTGCGGCCTGGTCGGCTCGGCGCCGAAGCCGGAGGAGAGGTAGCAGGTGTCCAGCAGGGTGATCCGGATGCCGGCCCGGGCGGCGGCCTCGATCAGCGCCTCGCCCATCGCGTTCGGGTCGGTGTAGCGGGCGCCGCCGGGCGCGTGGTGCAGGTAGTGGAACTCGCCGACGGCCGTGATGCCGGCCAGCGCCATCTCGGCGTAGACGGCGGTCGCGAGCTCCAGGTAGCGGTCCGGGTCCAGCGCGCCGGCGAACCGGTACATGGTGTCGCGCCAGGTCCAGAAGGTGCCGGAGCCGACCTGGACGTGCCCGCGCAGCGCCCGGTGGAAGGCGTGCGAGTGGGCGTTCGCCTGACCGGGCAGCAGCAGCCCGTCGAGCCGGACGGCGTCGGGCGGGCAGGGGCCGCTGTCCGGGGTGACGGCGGCGATCGTGCCGCCGGGGCCGGTGGTGATCAGCACGTCCGGCTCGACCACCGGCCCGTTGTCGTGCGGCAGCCAGGCGTACTGCGCCCAGTAGCGCACGTGCTCGTTCACTGGCACGCCAGGTCCTCCAGTACGTCGGCGAGGGCGGCGACCCCGGCCAGGCAGTCGGCCTGCTCGGCGTGCTCGGCCGGGGAGTGCGAGACGCCGGTGGGGTTGCGCACGAACAGCATGGCGGTCGGGATCGCGGAGGCCAGGATGCCGGCGTCGTGTCCCGCGCCGGTGGGCAGCACGGGGGCGTCCAGCAGCTTGGCCAGCCGGTCGCGCAGCGGCCCGTCGAAGTCCACCACCGGGGTGTAGGACTCGCGGGTCAGCTCGACCCGGACGCCGTCGCGCTCGCCGCGCTCGGCGGCGGCCCGCTCGATCTCGGCGACCAGCTCGGTCAGGGTGCGCTCGTCGGCGGCCCGGGAGTCCAGCCAGCCGCGCACCAGCGAGGCGATCGCGTTGGTGCCGTTGGGCTCCACCGCGACCTTCCCGAAGGTGGCCAGCGCGCCCGCCAGCTTGGCCTTCTTGCGGGCGGCGAGCACGGTGTTGGCGTAGGTCAGCATCGGGTCGCGGCGGTCCTCGATCCGGGTGGTGCCGGCGTGGTTGGCCTCGCCGTGGAAGTCGAACCGCCAGCGGCCGTGCGGCCAGATCGCGCCCGCCACGCCGACCGGCTGCCCCTCGGCGAGGCAGCGGCCCTGCTCGACGTGGAGCTCGACGAAGGCGCCGATCCGGGCCAGCCGGTCGTCGTCCGCGCCGATCGCGGTCGGGTCGTAGCCGGCCTTCTCCATCGCGTCGGGCAGCCGCAGGCCGTCGGCGTCGCGCAGCTCGTACGCGGCCTCGCGGGACAGCACCCCGGCGGTCAGCCGGGAGCCGATGCAGGCCACCCCGAACCGGGCGCCCTCCTCGTCGCCGAAGTTGACGATCGCCAGGGGCCTGGTGAGCTCCGTTCCCCTGGCGCGCAGTTCGTCCAGTGCGGCGAAGGAGGAGACCACCCCGAGCGGGCCGTCGAAGGCCCCGCCGTCCGGGACGGAGTCCAGGTGGGAGCCGGTGACGACCGCCCCCCGCCCGTTCGGGTCGCCCAGCCAGGCCCACTGGTTGCCGTTGCGGTCCAGCTCGTACGTCAGGCCGCGGCTGCGCGCCTGCTGCTCGAACCAGGCGCGGCACTCGGCGTCGGCGGAGTTCCAGGCGAAGCGGCGGTAGCCGCCGGAGGAGGCGGAGCGGCCCACGGGGAGCAGCTCCGCCCACATCTCTTCGAACGACGGAACCGTCACAGCTCACCCATGGGAACGCGCACGCCGCGCTCGTCGGCGACCTCGACCGCCCGGTCGTAGCCGGCGTCGACGTGCCGGATGACGCCCATGCCCGGGTCGTTGGTGAGCACCCGGCGGATCTTCTCGCCGGCCAGCGGCGTGCCGTCGGCCACGGTGACCTGACCGGCGTGGATGGAGCGGCCGATGCCGACGCCGCCGCCGTGGTGGATGGAGACCCAGGAGGCGCCGGAGGCCACGTTGACCATGGCGTTGAGCAGCGGCCAGTCGGCGATCGCGTCCGAGCCGTCCAGCATCGCCTCGGTCTCCCGGTACGGGGAGGCGACCGAGCCGCAGTCCAGGTGGTCGCGGCCGATGACGATCGGCGCGGACAGCTCGCCGGAGGCGACCATGTCGTTGAAGCGCTCGCCGGCCTTGTCGCGCTCGCCGTAGCCGAGCCAGCAGATGCGCGCGGGCAGGCCCTGGAAGTGCACCTTCTCCTGGGCCATCTTGATCCAGCGGTGCAGCGACTCGTTCTCCGGGAAGAGGTCGAGCACGGCCTTGTCGGTCTTGGCGATGTCCTGCGGGTCGCCGGACAGGGCCGCCCAGCGGAACGGGCCCTTGCCCTCGCAGAACAGCGGGCGGATGTACGCGGGGACGAAGCCGGGGAAGGCGAAGGCGCGGTCGTAGCCGGCCAGCTGGGCCTCGCCGCGGATCGAGTTGCCGTAGTCGAAGACCTCGGCGCCGCGGTCCAGGAAGCCGACCATGGCCTCGACGTGCTTGGCCATCGACTCGCGCGAGCGGGTGGTGAACTCCGCGGGCTTCTCGGCCGCGTAGGTGGCCATGTCGTCGAAGGCGACGCCGATCGGCAGGTAGCTCAGCGGGTCGTGGGCGCTGGTCTGGTCGGTGACGATGTCGATCGGCGCGTCCATCGCGAGCAGCTGCGGGAAGAGCTCGGCGGCGTTGCCCAGCAGGCCGATGGAGAGCGGCTGCTTCTTGTCGCGGGCCGCGGTGGCCAGCTCCAGCGCGTGCGCGAGGTTCTTGGCCTCGACGTCCAGGTAGCGGTGCTCGATCCGGCGGGAGATCCGGGACGGGTCGCAGTCGATGCAGATCGCCACGCCGCCGTTCATGGTGACGGCCAGCGGCTGGGCGCCGCCCATCCCGCCGAGGCCGGCGGTGAGGGTGATGGTGCCCTCCAGCGAACCGTTGTACCGCTTGTTGGCGACGGCGGCGAAGGTCTCGTAGGTGCCCTGGAGGATGCCCTGGGTGCCGATGTAGATCCACGAGCCGGCGGTCATCTGCCCGTACATGGTGAGCCCGAGGCTCTCCAGCCGGCGGAACTCCTCCCAGTTGGCCCAGTCGCCGACCAGGTTGGAGTTGGCGATGAGCACGCGCGGCGCCCACTCGTGGGTCTGCATCACGCCGACCGGCCGCCCGGACTGGACCAGCATGGTCTCGTCCTGCTTCAGGCCCTCCAGCGTCCTCACCATGGCGTCGAAGGAGCGCCAGTCCCGCGCGGCCTTGCCCGTGCCGCCGTAGACCACCAGCTTGGACGGGTGCTCGGCCACCTCGGGGTCGAGGTTGTTCATCAGCATCCGCAGGGCCGCCTCCTGCTGCCACCCCTGCGCCGTCAGCCCCGTCCCACGCGCCGCGCGCACCTCACGCGGCCCGCTCGCCTGCTGCACCATAGTTCGGCCTCCCTGCGGATGGATTCATTCAAGCTATGTTCGATTGAATATAACTAAACAGTCGGCTTTCGACCAGACCCCGAAAGCATCCGATCAACGCCCGAACCGGAACGCCTGCCGCCAGTAGCCTGCGGCCGGAAGCACCAGCCGATCGGCCCAGCGGAGGACGCCATGGCAGCTGTTCCGGCACGCTCCGGCAGGCTGCGCCGGACCGCCGAAGGGATCGAGCGGCGCACCGGGCTGCGGGTCGAGATCATCGGCGGCACGCTGCTGATGTCGCCTCCCCGCCGAGGGAAACACGCCGGCACAGTGCGCCACCTGCGCGAAGACCTCGGACCGCAGCTGCCCGCGAACCTCGGCGCCTACGAGTCGTCATCGGTCGCCCTACCGGACGACGAGGACGACTACGCCACCCCCGACCTGATCGTGCTGCCCGTCGCATGGGAGAACGAGGACGACCGGCGAGCCGATCCCCGCCGTGCCGCTCTCGCCGTTCAGGTCGTTCCCGGCCCCTCGCTCATCACCCACATCGCCGCCAGGACCAGCTGGTACGCGATCGCAGGCGTTCCGGTCCTCCTCACGGTCGACCCCCGCAAGGGCGCCTGGACACTCCACACCCGCCCCCGCGACGGCGAGTACCAGGGCGTCCTGCGCGGCACGTACGGCGAGGCCGTCCCGCTGCCCGCGCCGCTGCCCGCCGAGCTGGACACCTCCGGCCTTCCGCTGTACGCGCCGCGCGGCTGAGTCAGGCCGCCGCGCCGCCGTCCCAGTCGATGCCGATCTCGGCGAGCCAGCGGCGGTCGTCGGCGTCCGGGGCGGGCGGGGACGGCGGGCGGGGGATGTTCTGGACGGGGCCGAGGCCGTACTTCTCGGCGGCCGCGACGGCGCGGGCGTCGGGTTCGATGACGCCGACGTGGACGGCCGACTCGTCGCCCGGGTCGAGGACGGTCAGTTCGGGTTCGGGCAGGCGCCGCAGGGTGACGCGGCGTCCGCAGGCGGGGCAGGACCATTCGTCGGCGCCCGAGGAGAGGCGGGCGACGAACTTCATCTCGTGGATCACGTGCATGGGTGGCACCCCCTGCAGGAGGGGATGCCCGGGTTCGTGACGGCTACTCCCCCGCCGCCGTTCCGGGCCGTGCTTGTTCCGCGCTCATTCCAGGAAGAGGCCGCGCGCCGCCGCCGACTGCTCGATCGCCTCCAACCGGGCTTCCGCTCCCGGCAGTTCGTCGCACATGGACTGCAGCAGCACCCGGCCGAGCATCATCGGGGCGCACGCGGTGTCGAAGACCAGCCCGGTGCCGACGGCGGCCGGCAGCATCAGGTCGGACAGCTTGGCGACCGGCGCGAAGGCGCTGTCGGCCACGGTGAGCACCGTCAGCCCGCACTCGCGGGCCACCGTCAGCGCGTCCATCAGCTCCCGCGGGTAGCGCGGCAGCGCGAAGCAGAGCAGTGCGCTGGCCCCGGCCGCCCGGGCCTGTTCCAGCCGGTCGGCGAGCATGCTGCCGCCCTCGTCCAGCAGCCGGATGTCCGGGTGCACCTTGGCCGCGAAGTAGGCGAAGCCGCGCGCCTGCGCCGAGGCGGCCCGCAGGCCGAGCACCGGCAGCGGGCGGGAGGCGGCGAGCAGCCGGGCGGCCCGGGTGATCGGCTCCGGGTCGGCGAGGAGTTCGGCGAGGTGGCGCAGGTGGGCGATCTCGGCGAGCACGGCCTGCTGGTGCTCGTTGCGCACCGCGTCGTCCGGGGTCTCCGGCGCGGCCTGTTCGCCGCCGCCGAGTTCGCGCAGTTGCTTGCGCAGCGCCGGGTAGCCGTCGTACCCGAGCGCGACCGCGAAGCGGGTGACGGAGGGCTGGCTGACGCCCGCGAGTTCGGCGACCTCGACGCTGGACAGGAACGGCGCCTCGGTGGCGTGCCGCACCAGCGAGTGGGCGATCCGGCGCTGGGTCGGCGTCAGCCGGTGCCCCTCGAACAGTTGGAGCAGCCGGGCGGAGGGGCCGACGCTGCCGGTCTCGTCGGTGGCGGTCATCAGCGGTACCTCCGGGTGCGAGGGGGTCGGACGACGACTGTGCAGGAGCGGGCCGCACCTGGCAAAGACGTCTCGTACGGCGGGACGTCCGGTGGGACGCCCCTTGGGTCGGACCGGTCGCGCGGGCCGGACCGGTCGGGCCCGCGGTCGGCCGCGCCGGGTCGGGGTAACCCTGATTTGTCCCTGAGCCCGCCCGGATTCCTCCTGCGAACGGATGGACCGGGGGCCCCGGCGGCCCCACCCTGGTTCCATGGACACTCGTCAGGACGAACTGCGGCGCGACCTCGACGCCACCCTCCAGGCCCGCAAGGAGCTCGGCAAGGAGTACGAGGACGCACTCGTCGACTCCTTCATGAAGCGGCTCGACGCCCGGCTGGACGCCCGGGTCGAGCGGTCGGTGGCCCAGCGGTTGGACGACTACGAGCCGCGGTCCCCCCACCGGGGGCAGTCCCGCCGTCCGGGCTGGGGCAAGCGCTCCAACACCGGGCTCGCGGTGACCTCGCTGGTCCTCGGCATCCCGCTGACGGCGATCGCGGGCAGCCCGGAGAGCGGCGGCTTCGCCGGTCTGGTGGTCTGCTGGGCGGGCATCGTCGGGGTCAACCTGGCGGCCGCCCTGGGCGAGCTGCGCAACCGCCGGGACCGCGCGGAGCGCTCGCCGCGGAGCGACTGGGACTGAGCCCCCGTCACTCCGCGGCGACGCCACGACCCCGGCCGGCCGGGTCTCAGGCCAGCGGGCCGGTGACCCGCTCGACCGCCCGCACCAGCTCGCCGGAGGCGACCAGCTCGGCGGCGGCCTCCAGGTCGGGCGAGAGGAAGCGGTCGCGGCCGGCGCCGCCGACGCCCGCCTCCCGGGCGGCGGCCATGGCGGCCGCGGTGGCCGGGGCGACGCGGCCCGACGCGTCGGCCTGCTGACGGATCTCCAGCGCCCGGGCGGACGCGGTGAGTTCGACGGCGAGGATCCGGCCGAGGTTGGCCACGGCCTGGCGCAGCTTGCGCGCGGCCGACCAGCCCATCGACACGTGGTCCTCCTGCATCGCGGAGGAGGGGATCGAGTCGACCGAGGCCGGGACGGCGAGCCGCTTGTTCTCGCTGACCAGCGCGGCCTGGGTGTACTGGGCGATCATCAGGCCGGAGTCCACGCCCGGGTCGTCGGCCAGGAAGGCCGGCAGGCCGTGCGAGCGGGCCTTGTCGAGCAGCCGGTCGGTGCGGCGCTCGGAGATCGAGCCGAGGTCGGCGGCGGCGATGGCGAGGAAGTCCAGCACGTAGGCGACCGGGGCGCCGTGGAAGTTGCCGTTGGACTCCACCCGGCCGTCCGGCAGCACCACCGGGTTGTCGACCGAGGCGGCCAGTTCGCGCGAGGCGACCAGCCGGGCGTGCTCCAGGGTGTCCCGGCCGGCGCCGGCGACCTGCGGGGCGCAGCGGATCGAGTAGGCGTCCTGGACCCGCGGCGCGTCGTCCTGGTGGTGGCCGGTGAGGCCGGAGTCCTTGAGGACGGCGAGCATGTTGGCGGCGCTCAGCGCCTGGCCCGGGTGCGGGCGGATCGGGGCGTGCAGCTCGGGGGCGAGCACCTTCTCGGTGCCGAGCAGCGCCTCCAGGCTCATCGCGGCGGTGATGTCGGCGGTGGTGAACAGCCGCTGGAGGTCGGCGATGGCCATCACCAGCATGCCGAGCATGCCGTCGGTGCCGTTGATGAGGGCGAGGCCCTCCTTCTCCAGCAGCTCGACGGGCTCGATCCCGGCGGCGGCGAGCAGTTCGGCGGCGGGCTTCTCCACGCCGTCCGGGCCGGTGGCGGTGCCCTCGCCCATCAGGACCAGTGCGCAGTGCGACAGCGGCGCGAGGTCGCCGGAGCAGCCGAGCGAGCCGAACTCCCGCACCACCGGGGTGATGCCCGCGTTGAGCAGGGCGGCCATGGTCCGGGCGACCAGCGGCCGGACGCCGGTACGGCCGGAGGCCAGCGTCTTCATCCGCAGGAACACCAGCGCGCGGACCACCTCGCGTTCGACCGCCGGCCCCATGCCGGCGGCGTGCGAGCGCACCAGCGACCGCTGCAGCTGGGCGCGCAGTTCGGGGCTGATGTGGCGCACGGCGAGCGCGCCGAAGCCGGTCGACACGCCGTAGACGGGGCGCGGCTCGGCCGCGAGGGCGTCGATCCGCGCGCGGGCGGTCGCCATCTCGGCCAGCGCGTCGGGGCCGATCTCGACCCGGGCGTTGCCCCGGGCGACGGCGAGGACGTCCTCCGCGCTGACGTCGGCCTTGCCGACCAGGACCAGCGGAGCGTCGGGGGCCACAGCACTGTGCATATCCATATACACCATCACATCAGGTGAATGAAGATATGACAACAGGTGCTCGCCATCCGGATTCTCCGCCCTCCGGACCGGCGCCGCACAGCGCGGCCCCCGGGCCGCCTCCGCTTCACCTCGTGAGTTCACCTCACGAGCTCGGCCTCGATCAGGTCCGCCGCCCGGGCGGTGCCGCCCTCGGCCCGCCCGGCGGCGGACAGCTCGCGCAGCCGCTCGGCCACCGCCGGGTCGCCGACCAGCTCCAGCAGGGCGGCGCGCAGCGCCTCCGCGGTGGCCTGCTCGGTGTCCAGCCGGCGGGCGACGCCGAGCCCCACCAGGGCGTCCGCGTTGGCGAACTGGTCGGTGGCCTGCGGCACCGCGATCATCGGCACGGCGTGGAACAGCCCCTCGCTGGAGCCGCCCATGCCCGCGTGGGTGACGAAGGCGTCCGCCTGGGAGAGCACCGACAGCTGCGGCACCCACCGGTGCACCTCGACGGTGTCCGGCACCTCGCCGAGCTCGGCCGGGTCGGTGTGGCTGCCGATCTGGAGCACGGTGTGCCAGCCCGGCAGCTCGCCGAAGGCCCGGACGCAGGCCCGGTAGAAGGCGGGCTGGTGGGTGAAGGCCGAGCCCAGCGAGACCAGCAGCACCTTCTCGGCGCCGGCCGGCCGCTCCCACCGCCCCTGGTGGGCGCGGTCGCCGAAGCAGGGCCCGACGAAGCTGATCCGCCGCTCGTCGACCCGGTCGGCGTTGGGCTGCAGGGCGCGCGGGACCAGGGCGATCGCCCGCTCCGGGCGGTTCTTGAAGGCGTCCACGTCACGCTGCGCCGCACCGGCCTCGGCCAGCCAGTCGGCGAACCGGCGGTAGTGCTCGGCGCCGCCCGGACCGGTGCGGATCGCCTCGAACACCTCCGCGAGGTCCTGCTCGAAGCCCTCCCAGCCGACGAAGGTGGGCGACAGCTGCACGACCGGCACCCCCAGCCGTTCGCCGAGCGCCCGGGCCGCGAAGCCCGCGATGTCGCAGAGCACCAGGTCGGGCCGGTCGTCGGCGAAGGCCTCCAGGAGGACGGGCCACATGGAGAGCGCGTCGTCCAGGAACAGCTCCTGGATCGCCACCGGATCCTCCATCCAGCCGTCCGGGTCGTCGGCGAGCGGCAGCTTCGTCGGGTACGGGACGAAGGCGGCGCCGGTGGACTCCACGGTTTCCCGGAAGGACGGGTCGTTGACGTAGCTGACCCGGTGGCCGCGGGCGACCAGCTCGGTGATCACGGCGAGGCTGGGGTTGACGTGGCCATGGGCCGGAATGGAGACCATCAGGATGTGTGCGGGGCGGTTCACGGGCACCTCCGGGGCAGCGATGAAGACGAGACGGACCGTCTCGCAGTTGCTTGAGAAGACAATACGGTTCGTCTCGCTGTTTCGCATAGAATTTTTCCCATGGCTTCCAGAACCGCCCCCGACCCCGCCCGCCGTAGCGAGCGCGCCCGCGCCGCCGTCCTCACCGCGGCCACCGAACTCGTCGCCGAGGTCGGCTACGGCAAGCTGACCATCGAGGCGATCGCCGCCCGCGCCGGCGTCGGCAAGCAGACCATCTACCGGTGGTGGCCCTCGAAGGGGGCGGTGGTCTTCGACGCCTTCCTCGCCGCCGGCGAACACGAGGGCAGCCTCGCCCTCCCCGACACCGGCGACCTCGGCGCCGACCTCCGCGCCGTCCTGCGCCCCACCAGCGACGAGCTCGCCGACCCGGGCGCCGACCGCACCTACCGCGCGCTCCTCGCCGAGATCCTCAACGACCCCGCGCTGCACGCCGAGTACCGCACCCGCCTGCTGGACCCGCTGCTGGACGTCACCCGCGACCGCCTCCGCCGTGCCCGCGAGGCCGGCCAGATCGCCCCCGACGCCGACCTCGACCTGGCCGTCGAACTCTTCTACGGTCCGCTCAACTACCGCTGGCAGTTCCGGCTCGGCCCGCTCACCCACGAGCACGCCGACCTCCTGGTCGACGCCGCCCTCCGGGCGCTCAACCCGCCCGCCGCCGACGGCGGCCGCGGCGCCTGAACCAGCACACGGCCACCACCGCGACCGGCACGCGGCACAGCGACACGAGGGCGCGCCGGATGAACGGCCCGCCTGACCCACCGCGGGAGCCGTACCGGCGGCGAGACGCCCGGGGCGGGACGCCGCCACCCGGTCCGCCGACGGGCCCCGGCCGGGGCCGACGCCTCAGACCGCCGGCGGCGAGGCCGGCCCCGCCAGGGCGACCGAGACCAGGGCCCGCATGGCACAGGCGGCCTGGCCCAGCGGCAGGGTGGCGTCGTCGGCGAAGAGCTCCACCAGCCAGCCGCCGGCCGGGTTCTGGCCACCCGCCGCGACCATGCCCCGGTAGCCGGAGACGACGAGCATCGCCTCCTCCGCCGGGTCGTTGCCGGCCGCGCCCGACCGCAGGGCGAAGGCGCCGCCGCGCACGGCGCGGCGGGTCATCGGGTAGTGCCGGAGGTCGAAGACCGCGTCGGGGGCCTCGATCCGGGCCCGCTGGGTCTCGGCGCGGGCGTTGGCGGGGCCGCTGGTCATCCGGTAGACGGCGTGCTGGGCGGTGCGCATGAACTGGGAGCCCGGCGGAACGTACGAGACCCACCAGCCGACGGCGTCCAGCAACCGGGCGGCGGCCTCGGCGACCACGACCAGCTTGCCGAGGGTGTCCGCCGGGTGGACGGCCCGGGCCGCGGCGGCCCGGTCGAGGGAGGCGAGCACGGCGGTGAGCAGCTGCCCCGGGTCGGCGCTGTGGGCGGCGCCGCGGAACCGCCGCCGGTCGCCCGCCCCGGCCCGGCCGTTCGGCCCGCGCCGCCCGTCCGCCCGGTGGTGCGGGTCGGCGGCGTCGGCGAGCAGCACCGTGGGGTCGGGCGAGAATCCGGGGCCGTGGCTGCGCCCGGCGACCACCGGGTGGGCGGCCCGGGCCGCCTTGGCCCGGTACTGGGCGGCGTCGGCGAGCCGGAACAGCCGGTCGGGGGTGGTGACGGGCCCGATCGAGTCCCCGGTGGAGGCGACGCCGCAGGCCACGCCCTCGCCCTCGGAGAGCGCGAGCGCCCGGGCGCACAGCTCCTCGGCGACGGCGACCACCTCGTCGGCCTTCTGGCCCTCCACCAGCAGGCAGAACTCGTCGCCGCCGAGCCGGGCGGCGAGGCTGCCGGGGAGCTTGGCGGCGGCCAGCGAGAGCTGGTGGGCGAACCGCTCCAGCAGCCGGTCGCCCATCTCGTGGCCGAGCTGGTCGTTGACCCGTTTCAGTCCGTTGACGTCGCAGACCACCAGGGAGACCACGGTGTTGTCCCGGTTGTGCGCCTCCAGCGCGCTCTCCAGCCGGGCGTCGACGGCCCGCCGGTTGGCCAGGCCGGTGAGCGGGTCGGAGAAGGCGAGCTTGCGCAGGTCGGCGAGGCGCTCGGTCTGCGCCAGCCCGGCCGAGACCTGGGCGGCGAGCAGCGTCGCGTAGTCGGCGTCGCCCTCGGTGAACCCGGGCATCCCGGCCGACCGGGCGAGGTAGAGCTCGCCCCAGGCCTGGCCGTGCAGCACGATCGGCGCGACCACGCAGCAGGCCCGCCCGCGCCGGCGCAGCGCCGCGGCGCGCTCCTGGCAGTACGCACCGGCGGTCGGGTGGGCGTGCCCGGCGTGCGGCTCGCTGTTCTCGGCGCTCTGCAGCCAGGCGCGCGGCAGCCGCCCGGTGGTCCAGCGTTCCTCCAGGTACGTGACGATCTCGGGGAAGTCGGCGACCGGGTACGACTCGTCCTCGGGCAGTTCCTCCTCGCCCGGGGCGAGTTCTCCGTGGTTGACCAGGACCCGCAGCCGGCCGGACTCCCGGTCCCAGACCGAGACGGCGGCCATGGTGGCGCCGAGCGCCTCGGTGGCCCGGGTGGCGGCGGCCCGGACGGCCTCCAGCGGGGTGAGCGCGGCGGCCATGTCCTGGGCGAGCTCGACCACGGACTGCAGCCTCAGGTCGGGCAGCGGGTCGGGGTTCCGCAGGCGGCCGCAGTCGCAGTCGCGGTCCGTCATGATCGCCTCGCTGCTCACCGGCTCGCCTCGCTCCCTGTGCTCGGTCCTGCCAGACCCCCGCCGACCGGCCGCACCCGACCGGCCGCTTGCACCAAGACTATGGCGGGTTCGTTCGGTTATGCCCCGTTTGCCCGGACGGACCCGCAGCCGACCGTACGGGTTTCAACCGTTCGGCACCCGGGAAGCCGCACCCATCGCGGGAGAGCCCCACCCACCACGGAAGAGCCGCACCCACCACGGGAGAGCGCGCGCCCACGGACCTCCGCACCGCGAACGGCTTCTCCGCTCCCACGCCTTCCCCGCAGGCGGAGCGCTATTCGCCTTCCCCGCGGCGGGCCGCTGTTCGCCCTCTCCGCGGGCAGAGCGCTACTCGGCCTTCAGCCGCCGGGTGAGCAGCCACGGCTCGACCAGTCCGAGCCCCCGCACCGGCCGCCGCCACATCGGCTGCAGGTGGAACCGGGCCCCGGCCTCCGGGCCCGGCATCGGCAGCCCGGAGGCGGGCATCCCGGCCGCGGCCGACAGTGCCTCGGCCAGGCCCGGCCCCTCCGAGTCGGCCGGGGCGACGCTGCCGTTCTGCTCCAGCGCGGCGGCGAACTCGCCGTCGATCAGCACCGCGTCCTTGGGGGCGATCGAGGTCAGCCGGCTGGCCAGGTTGACGGTGGTGCCGAAGACGTCGCCCATCCGCGAGGTGACCGTGCCGAAGGCCATGCCGACCCGCAGCGGCGGGATGGTGTCGTCCCCGGCCAGCGCCTCGATCAGGCTCAGCGCGATCTCGGCGGCGGTCGCCGGGTCCTCGGAGACGTAGAGGATCTCGTCGCCGAGCGTCTTGATCACCCGGCCGCCCTGGCCGGCAATCAGGTCCGAACAGGTGTTCTCGAAGGTCTCGACCAGCTCGCCGAGCTCCTCCTCCTCCAGCCGCCGGGACAGCCGGGTGAAGCCGACCAGGTCGGCGAAGCCGACGGCGAGCCGTCCGCTGGTGATCTCGTTGTCCTCGGCGGCCTGCACCACCCGGCCGGTGACGGCCGCCAGCTGGCGCCGCCAGACGTACACCAGGAACTGCTCCAGCTCCGGCAGCAGCAGCTCGACCAGCGGGTACGCGACGTCGGCCCGGGTCAGCCCGGGCTCGGCGGACTGGGTGAGGTTCTCCAGGAAGGTGTCCATCTGCCAGCCGGCCAGCCGGGCCGTGGTCTGACCGGTGGAACGGGCCACCTGGATCGCCATCGACTCGCTGAGCAGCCCGGACTCCACCAGGCCGGCCAGGCGGCGCAGCGCGATCACGTCGCCGTCAGTGAGCGCGCGCGACTGGCCGATGTCGGGGAAGCCCATGGCGCGCCAGAACCGGGTGGCCAGCTCCATCGGGACGTCGGCGGCGCGCGCGGCCTGGTACGGGGTGTAGCGGCGCGGCGCGTCCAGGATCAGGCGTTCCAGTTCGAGCGCGACCGTGGGGTCGTTGCTGCCCGCCGTCGCGCCGCTGCTGCCGTCCTCTGCCACCGGTCCGTCCCCGTGCGATCGCCGCACTCGCCTCGTGTCCTACCTGTCCGGGCGCGCCGTCCGCCACCCGGGCGGACAGTGGCGCGCCTCACACCGCTGCCAGGTGGAATGTTCGCACGGAATCGTCGGATCCGGGGCATCAGCCCGGGTCAAGGGGTGGTGAAGACTGCCGTTCAGCGGGCCTCGGGGCGCACGTGGACGACGTCCCCGGCACCGACCGCCCGGCGTACGCCGTCCGGCGTGCGGACCACCAGCCGCCCGTCGCCGTCCACCGCCACCGCCTCGCCGACCAGCTCGCGGTCGCCCGGCAGGTGCACCTTCACCCGGCGGCCGAGCGTGGTGCAGCGGTCCGCGTAGGCGCGCAGCAGGTCGCTGGCGTGCGGGTCGCCCGCGGCGGCCGTCCACTCCCGGTACAGCTCGGCCAGCTCGCGCAGCAGGGCGCGCAGCAGGGTGCCCCGGTCGGTGGTGGAGGCGCCGGCCAGCGCGAGCGAGGCGGCGGCGGGGACGGGCAGTTCCTCCGTGCGCAGCGAGACGTTGAGGCCCATGCCGACCACCACCGCGCCGCCCGACAGCTCGGTGAGGATGCCGCCGAGCTTGCGCTCCGCGCCGTCGATCTCCGCCTGGAGGTCGTTGGGCCACTTCAGGCCGACCTCGACCCCGGCGACCCGGCCGAGCGTGCTGGCCGCGGCCACCCCCGCCAGGATCGGCAGCCAGCCGTACCGCTCGACCGGCACCCCCTCGGGGCGCAGCAGCACGGACAGGAACAGCCCGGAGCGGGGCGGGGCGGTCCACTGCCGGCCCAGCCGGCCGCGGGCGGCACTCTGCGCCTCGGCCACCAGCACCGCGCCCTGGGCGGCGCCCGCCGCGGCCCGGGCGGCGAGGTCGCTGTTGGTGGAGCCGGTCTCGGCGACGACGTCCAGCGAGGTCCACAGGCCGCCCGGGACGAGCAGGTCGTGGCGCAGCGCCTCCTCGTCCAGCGGCGGACGGTCCAGGTCGGTCCAGGGCGACGGTCCGGCGTGGCCGAAGCCGCGCAGTCCGCTGCGGCGGGGGGTCTCGGGTGCGGTCATGGGAAAACCCTAGATCGGGTCCGGGACCCAGGCCGCCCCATCGTCCCGCAGAACACCCGTCAACAGAACTGTGTCGATGGTCATGACGCCAGGACGTGCCGCATCGCCCTCCGCGCTGGCTACGCTACCCAGCGGTAGTTCGTAGCGCCGCCCTGCCCTCATGCGCGGGCCCACCACCCGGCCCCGCGCGCACTCGAACAGGTCGCGGCCATGGATCAGGGAGAGCCACCGGATGACCGAGGCGTCGTACGACCCCCACACCACCGCCGGCAAGCTCGCCGACCTGCGGCGAAGGCTGGACGAGGCGGTGCACTCCGGCTCCGCGAAGGCCGTGGAGAAGCAGCACGCCAAGGGCAAGCTGACCGCCCGCGAGCGGGTCGCGGAACTGTTGGACGAGGACTCCTTCGTGGAGTTCGACGAGTTCGCCCGGCACCGCTCGACCAACTTCGGCCAGGAGAAGAACCGGCCGTACGGCGACGGCGTGGTGACCGGCTACGGCACCGTGGACGGCCGCCAGGTCGCGGTGTTCGCCCAGGACTTCACCGTCTTCGGCGGCTCGCTCGGCGAGGTGTTCGGCGAGAAGATCGTCAAGGTGATGGACTTCGCGCTGAAGACCGGCTGCCCGGTCATCGGCATCAACGACTCCGGCGGCGCCCGGATCCAGGAGGGCGTGGTCTCGCTCGGCCTGTACGGCGAGATCTTCCGGCGCAACGTGCACGCCTCCGGCGTCGTCCCGCAGATCTCGCTGATCATGGGTCCCTGCGCGGGCGGCGCGGTGTACTCCCCCGCGATCACCGACTTCGTGGTGATGGCGGACCGGACCTCGCACATGTTCATCACCGGCCCGGACGTGATCAAGACCGTCACCGGCGAGGACGTCGCGATGGAGGAGCTGGGCGGCGCGCGCACCCACAACGCCAAGTCGGGCAACGCACACTACCTGGCCGCCGACGAGAAGGAGGCGATCGAGTACGTCAAGAGCCTGCTCTCGTACCTGCCGTCCAACAACCTGAGCGACCCGCCGTCCTACCCCGAGCAGGCCGACCTCACGGTCACCGAGGAGGACCTCGAACTCGACACCATCGTGCCGGACTCGGCGAACCAGCCGTACGACATGCGCACGGTGATCGAGCACATCGTCGACGACGGCGAGTTCCTGGAGACCCAGCCGCTGTACGCGGGCAACATCATCACGGGCTTCGGCCGGGTCGAGGGCCAGTCCGTCGGCATCGTCGGCAGCCAGCCGATGGACCTGGCCGGCTGCCTGGACATCAACGCCAGCGAGAAGGCCGCCCGCTTCATCCGCACCTGCGACTCGTTCAACGTCCCGGTGCTGACCTTCGTCGACGTGCCCGGCTTCCTGCCCGGCACCGAGCAGGAGTGGGACGGCATCATCCGGCGCGGCGCCAAGCTGATCTACGCCTACGCCGAGGCCACCGTCCCGCTGATCACCGTGATCACCCGCAAGGCCTTCGGCGGCGCGTACGACGTCATGGGCTCCAAGCACCTGGGCGCCGACCTCAACCTGGCCTGGCCGACCGCGCAGATCGCCGTGATGGGCGCGCAGGGCGCGGTCAACATCCTGCACCGCCGGGAGATCGCCGAGGCCGAGGCGGCCGGCACCGTCGAGGAGAAGCGGGCCGAGCTGATCGCCTCGTACGAGGACACCCTGCTGAACCCGTACCTGGCGGCCGAGCGGGGCTACGTGGACGCGGTGATCGCGCCGAGCGAGACCCGCCGGCACATCGTCCGCGGTCTGCGGGCGCTGCGCGGCAAGCGCGAGGTGCTGCCGCCGAAGAAGCACGGCAACATCCCCCTGTAGGCCCCGTCCCTGTCGGGAGAGAAGCAGCCATGTCCCCGATCCACGTACTGCACGGGCAGCCGACCCCCGAGGAGCTGGCCACCGTCCTGGCGGTGGTCCAGGCCCGGGCCGCCGCCGCGCAGGCCGCCGCCGAGGCGGCGCGCCTGGCCGGTGCCGGCCCGGCGTCCCCCTGGAACGACCGCGCCCGCCTGCACCGCCCCGCCGTCCGCCACGCCGTGAACGCCTGGCGGACCTCGGGCTGGGCGCACTGACACCCGCCGCGGGGGGGGGGGCGGCCGCCCCCCCCGGAGCCCCCCCCGCGCCGAGCCGGGCCCCCGCGCCCCCCCCCACCACCA
>NZ_JBHXTL010000016.1:0-61431 GCF_042677365.1 Kitasatospora sp. NPDC127116 | reverse complement strand
GCGCAGACCCGGCCGGCGGGCTGGCCGGGGGCGGCGCCGGGGGGCGGCCCCGCCCGCCGCGTTCCCGGGCGCCCGCTCCGCCCGGAACCTGAGTACGGATACTCAGGCGCCCGCGCCCCTCGCGGCGCACTCTGGACGGGTGCTCTGGTCAGATCCCCGTGACGAGCCCTCGCCCGAGGCCCGTCGGATGCAGGAGCGGATGCAGCGGGCCGGCAGGGTGATCGCCGTCCTGGTGCTGGTCGGCGCCGTGCTGATGATGCTCTCCCAGCCCTTCACCTGAACCGTTCACCCGAACGGCGGATAGGAGCACCCCCTACGCTGGTGGGCATGACCGACCAGCGCGCTCTCGTCCTCGCCTCCGCCTCCCCCGCCCGCCTCGGGCTGCTGCGCCAGGCGGGCCTCGACCCGCGCGTGGTGGTCAGCGGCGTCGACGAGGACGCGATCACCGCCGCCACCCCCGCCGAACTCGCGCTCGTGCTGGCCGAGGCCAAGGCGAAGGCCGTCGCCGCCGAACTCGCCGACGGCGAGCTGGTGATCGGCTGCGACTCCGTCCTGGAACTGGACGGCCGGGCCCTCGGCAAGCCCGCCGACGCCGCCGAGGCGCTGGCCCGCTGGCAGTCGATGCGCGGGCGCGCCGGCGTGCTGCGCACCGGCCACTGCGTGATCGACACCGCGACCGGCCGGCAGTCCTCGGCCACCGCCTCCACCACCGTCCGCTTCGGCACCCCGGACGACGCCGAGGTCGCCGCGTACGTGGCCTCGGGCGAACCGCTGCACGTGGCCGGGGCGTTCACCCTGGACGGCCGCTCGGCGCCGTTCATCGACGGCATCGACGGCGATCCGGGCAACGTCATCGGCCTCTCCCTGCCGCTGCTGCGCCGGCTGCTCGCCGACCTGGGCGTGCGCATCACCGATCTGTGGGCCGACTGACCTGCCGCACCGCGCCCCTGTCGCCCTAAGCTGACCGGCGTCCGAACGGGGAGGGGCGCGGAAGATGACCGACAGCGTGCTCAACGTGGTGCTCGGCCTGGTGGCCAGTGCGATCAGCGCTGTCCTCGGCTGGCTGGCCCAGGTGCTGCGGCGGCGCCGCAAGGTCGAACGGGTGCGGGCGTTCTTCGGGCTGCCGAGCGGCAGCGAGTGCCTGATCGTGGTGCCGCGCAGCATCGGGACGGGCTCGCACGCGCACACCGTGACCCGGCGCGACGCCTACGCGCTGATGTGGCTGGCCGGGCTGGTCGAGGAGTGCGGGGCGCGTCCCGAACTGGTCGCCCACGACGCCGCGCACCGCGGCCTGGGCGCCAAGACCGAGCTGTGCCTGGGCGGTCCGGTCAGCAACGAGCGGATGGCCGCGCACCTGGCCTGGGCCCTGCCCGGCGTGCTCGTCACGTCCGGGCCGGGTCCCGGCAGCAACGTGATCGTGGTGGGCGAGCGCGACTACACCGCCGACCGCGACCAGGCGCACGCCCTGCTCGCGCGGATCTCCACCCCGGACGGCGGCCGCCCGGTGTTCCTGGTCGCCGGCCAGACCGGCGTCGCCAACCAGGCCGGGGTGCGCCACCTGGTCGCGCACCACCGCGAACTCGCCCGGAGGTACGGGCAGGACGGCACCTTCGCGCTCGTCCTGCGGGTGGTCAATCCGGAGGCGTACGGGCCGGACATGGTCGAGGTGGCGGCGGACGTGACGGCCGAGGCGCTGCAGCGGCCAGGCGCCCGCTCAGGCGCCGCTTGAGCGGTCCGCGCGAGACTGTGGCCGATGCCACCTCCCGCCACGCCGCCGGCCGGTCACCCGCCGTGGCCCCGCCCGGTCCGGGCGGACCGGCGCCGACCTGCGGCGTCGTCCGCGGGGCCGCGGAAGGGGCCGGAAAAGCCATCACCGAGCGTGTGGGATAGTTCACAACCCGGGGCTACTCGCCGGTACTGCCCAGGAATCCATAAACTCAACGAGGTTCAAGAAGGGAGCCACAGTGCGCAAGGTGCTCATCGCCAACCGCGGGGAAATCGCCGTCCGCGTCGCCAGGGCCTGCTCGGACGCCGGTATCGCCAGCGTCGCCGTCTACGCCGAGCCGGACCGGGATGCGCTGCACGTCCGCGCGGCCGACGAGGCTTACGCGCTGGGCGGTGACACCCCCGCTACCAGCTACCTGGACATCGCCAAGGTCCTCAAGGCGGCCGCCGACTCCGGCGCCGACGCCGTCCACCCCGGCTACGGGTTCCTGTCGGAGAACGCCGACTTCGCCCAGGCCGTCCTCGACGCGGGTCTGATCTGGATCGGCCCGCCGCCGCAGGCCATCCGCGACCTCGGCGACAAGGTGACCGCCCGGCACGTCGCCCAGCGGGCCGGTGCCCCGCTGGTGGCCGGTACGCCGGACCCGGTCTCGGGCGCCGACGAGGTCGTCGTCTTCGCCCGGGAGCACGGCCTTCCGGTCGCCATCAAGGCGGCTTTCGGCGGTGGCGGCCGCGGCCTCAAGGTCGCCCGCACGCTGGAGGAGATCCCCGAGCTGTACGAGTCCGCGGTGCGCGAGGCCGTCGCCGCCTTCGGCCGCGGCGAGTGCTTCGTCGAGCGCTACCTGGACAACCCGCGGCACGTGGAGACCCAGTGCCTGGCCGACAAGCACGGCAACGTGGTGGTCGTCTCCACCCGTGACTGCTCGCTGCAGCGCCGCCACCAGAAGCTCGTCGAGGAGGCGCCCGCGCCGTTCCTGACCGCCGAGCAGAACGCCGAGCTGTACCGGGCGTCCAAGGCCATCCTGAAGGAGGCCGGCTACGAGGGCGCCGGGACCTGCGAGTTCCTGGTCGCCCTGGACGGCACGATCTCCTTCCTGGAGGTCAACACCCGTCTCCAGGTGGAGCACCCGGTCACCGAGGAGGTCACCGGCCTCGACCTGGTCCGCGAGATGTTCCGGATCGCCGACGGCGAGGAGCTCGGCTACGGCGACCCCGAGGTGCGCGGCCACTCCTTCGAGTTCCGCATCAACGGCGAGGACCCGGGCCGCAACTTCCTGCCCGCGCCCGGCACCGTGACGCTGTTCGCCCCGCCGTCGGGCCCGGGCGTGCGCCTGGACTCCGGCGTGGAGACCGGCTCGGTCATCGGCCCGGCCTGGGACTCGCTGCTGGCCAAGCTGGTCGTCAGCGGCCGCGACCGCAAGCAGGCCCTGGAGCGGGCCCGCCGCGCGCTGGCCGAGTTCAAGGTGGAGGGCATGGCCACCGCCATCCCGTTCCACCGGGCGGCCGTCGTCGACCCGGCGTTCGCGCCGGAGGTGCACGGCAGCGACGAGCCGTTCAAGGTCTTCACCCGGTGGATCGAGACCGAGTTCGACAACACCATCCCGCCGTTCGCCGGCGCGGCCGGTGACGGCGAGGAGGCCGAGACCCGGGAGACCGTGGTGGTCGAGGTCGGCGGCAAGCGGATCGAGGTCTCGCTGCCGTCCTCGCTGGGCGTCGCGACGGCCCCGGCGGCCGGTGCGGCGGGTGCCGCCAAGGCCAAGCGCCGGGTGGGCGCCAAGAAGGCCGGTTCGGCCGTCAGCGGCGACACCCTGGCCTCGCCGATGCAGGGCACCATCGTCAAGGTCGCCGTGGAGGAGGGCCAGGTCGTCGCCGAGGGCGAGCTGATCGTGGTCCTGGAGGCGATGAAGATGGAGCAGCCGCTGAACGCCCACAAGGCGGGCACCGTCTCCGGTCTCAAGGCCGAGGTGGGCGCGAGCGTCAGCAGTGGCGCCGCGCTCTGCGAGATCAAGGACTGACGCCGCCGCGGGGGGCACCGTCCCCCCGGACCGGTCCGTACGCCCTTCGGGGCGTGCGGACCGGTCGCGTTTCCGGGGTCCGCCGGTCGCGTCCCGCGGACTCCCCCGCGGGCTCAGCGCCCGCGCGGCAGCCCCAGCTCGGCCAGCCGGGTCGGCATGCCGCCCGGGCCGACCGGGCTGCCGTGCGCGCCGGGGCGGCGCTGGCCGGGCAGCGGGGCGCCGCCGGGGGGCGGGCCGCCGCGGCGGGCCATCGGGCCGGGCTGGGTCTGGTGCACCGGGCCGCTGCCGGTGCCGTGCACCGGGGCGTCGCCGCTCGGGCCCGCGCCCAGCGGGGCCAGGTCGACCTGCACCCCGCAGTCGGCGAGCGCGTCCAGTTCGCGGACGGTGGCGTCGTCCGCGGTGGCCTGCTCGTCGGTGACCAGCCGGGTGATGGTCTCGGTGGCGACGGTCTGGAACATGCCGGCCGCGCCGAGCTTGGTGTGGTCGGCGAGGACGATCACCTCGGCGGCCGCCAGCACCATGGCCCGGTCCACGCTCGCGGACAGCATGTTCGCCGTCGACAGCCCGCGCTCGGCCGTCAGCCCGCTGCCGGAGATGAAGGCCTTGGTGACCCTCAGCCCCTGCAGGGACTGCTCCGCGCCGCTGCCCACCAGCGCGTAGTTGGAGCCGCGCAGGGTGCCGCCGGTCATCACCACTTCGACCCGGTTGGCGTGCGCCAGCGCCTGGGCGACCAGCAGCGAGTTGGTGACCACCGTCAGCCCGGGCACCCGGGCCAGTCTGCGGGCCAGCTCCTGGGTGGTGGTGCCGGCGCCGACCACCACCGCGTCGCCCTCCTCCACCAGGCCGGCGGCGAGGTCCGCGATGGCGCTCTTCTCCGCCGCGGACAGGTGGGTCTTCTGCGGGTATCCGGGTTCGCGGCTGAAGCCGCCGGGGAGCACCGCGCCGCCGTGCCGGCGGTCGAGGAGCCCTTCTGCCTCCAGCGCCCGCACGTCACGGCGCACGGTCACTTCGGAGGTCTGGACGACGCGGGCCAATTCCCGGAGCGAGACGGCTCCGTTGGCGCGCACCATTTCGAGGATCAACTGGCGACGTTCTGCTGCAAACACAGAACCGACGGTAACCTGCGTGACCGTCTGCTTTCAGGCGTTTGCAGCTAGTAGCGGGAATTGCTCACGCACGAGCGGCGCGTGACCGTAGAATACGCGCCGCCCATGCCCCCGGAACCGCGCCCGCCGTCCGGGTGACGGCCATGCCCGCGCGAAGGGCGGCCGCCGATCGGCGACCGCCCTCAACTGTGCGCCGGACGCTCAGGATTCGCCGTCGGCCCGCTTGCGGATGTGCAGCTGCCGGGCGGCCTCGGCGGTCGAACCGGAGACGGACGGGTAGACGGTGAAGGCGCTGGCCACCTGTTCGACCGTCAGATTGGCGTCCACCGCGAGCGAGATCGAGTGGATCAGCTCACTGGCCCGCGGGGCGACGACCACGCCGCCGACCACGATGCCGGTGCCCGGGCGGCAGAACAGCTTCACGAAGCCGTCCCGGATGCCCTGCATCTTCGCCCGCGGGTTGCCGCGCAGCGGGAGCTTGACCACGACGGCGTCCATCTTGCCGCACTCCACGTCGGCCGCCGTGTAGCCGACGGTGGCGATCTCCGGGTCGGTGAAGACGTTGGAGGCCACGGTCTTGAGGTTCAGCGGCTGCACCGCGTCGCCGAGCGCGTGGTACATCGCGATCCGGCCCTGCATGGCCGCCACCGAGGCGAGCATGAAGACGCCGGTGCAGTCGCCGGCCGCGTACACGCCGGGGGCGCTGGTGCGGGAGACCCGGTCGACCTGGATCTGGCCCCAGTCGTTGAGCTTGACCCCGGCCTCCTCCAGGCCCATCTCGGAGGTGTTGGGGATCGAGCCGACCGCCATCAGGCAGTGGGTGCCCTCGATCACCTTGCCGTCGGCCAGCATGACCTCGACCCGGTCGCCGATCCGCTTGACGCTCTCGGCGCGCGAGCGGCCCATCACGTTCATGCCGCGGCGGCGGAAGACGTCCTCCAGCACCTCGGCGGCGTCCGGGTCCTCGCCCGGCAGCACCCGGTCGCGGCTGGAGACCAGGGTCACCTTGGAGCCGAGCGCCTGGTAGGCGCCGGCGAACTCGGCGCCGGTCACGCCGGAGCCGACCACGATCAGCTCGCGGGGCAGCTCCTCCAGGTCGTACACCTGGGTCCAGGTGAGGATCCGTTCGCCGTCCGGCTGGGCGTCCGGCAGCTCGCGCGGGTGGGCGCCGGTGGCGATCAGCACGGCGTCGGCGCGCAGCGACTGCACGGTGCCGTCGGGCGCGTCCACCAGCACCTCGCGGGAGCCGTCCGCGGCCTGCCCGCCGGTGCCGAGCCGGCCGCGGCCGCGCAGCACGGTGACGCCGGCCCGGGTGACGGACTGGGTGATGTCGTGGGACTGCGCGATGGCCAGGCGCTTCACACGGCGGTTGACCTTGCCCAGGTCGACGCCGATGACCCGGGCCGCCTGCTCGACCGGCGGAGTGTCGTCCGCGACCAGGATGCCCAGCTCCTCGTACGAGCTGTCGAAGGTGGTCATCACCTCCGCGGTCGCGATCAGGGTCTTCGACGGAACGCAGTCCGTGAGCACCGCCGATCCGCCCAGACCGTCGCGGTCGACGACGGTCACCTCCGCGCCGAGCTGAGCGGCCACCAGCGCCGCCTCGTAGCCGCCGGGTCCGCCACCGATGATCACGATCCGAGTCACGCTCCCCATTGTCCCGCACGCCGGGACGGCCGCCACGCCGGGGTCCGGGCTCCCGTACGTTCGTCCAGTAGCCCCGGCCCGCCCGCCGCCCGGGCTACGCTGGCCCCCATGCCCCTTTACGCCGCGTATGCCACCAACCTCGATGCCCGGCAGATGACCCGCCGAGCCCCGCACTCCCCGCTGCGCGGCACGGGGTGGCTAGCCGGTTGGCGGCTCACCTTCGGCGGCGAGCAGCTCGGCTGGGAAGGCTCGCTGGCCACCGTGGTCGAGGACGAGAAGGACCAGGTCTTCGTCTCGCTGTACGACGTCGCGCCGATGGACGAGGAGGGCCTGGACCGCTGGGAGGGGGTCCAGCTCGGCATCTACCGCAAGATCAAGCTGCGCGCGCAGACCCTGGACGGGGACATCCCGGTCTGGACGTACGTGCTCAACGACTACGAGGGCGGCCTGCCCGCGGCCCGCTACCTCGGCCTGATCGCCGACGCCGCGGAGAGCGCCGGCGCCCCGCACGACTACGTGATGGACCTGCGCCGCCGCCCCTGCTGAGGGGTTCCCGGGGCTCCGTGCGCCTGCGGGCCGCGCGCCGGGCGTGCGGGTACGGAGGGCGCGGAGCACCGTCTGTGTGGGAACCGACGAACCGGGCGGCCCGGAACCGCCGCCGAGCTGTGTTTTCGGGTCATCCGGGTAACGATCCGGCATGCCGCGGCGGAATTTCTACGCGCGTAGCCGATTCCCGTCTATCCTCGGACCCGTGAACGCTTCTCCTCAGTCGGTCGTCTCCGCCGACCCCTACGCCGCCGCCCAGGCCGCCGCCGAGCGCCTGCGCGAGCTGACCGGTGCCGAGCGGCACGACGTCGCCCTGGTGATGGGCTCCGGCTGGGTGCCGGCCGCCGACGCCCTGGGCGAGACCGTGGCCGAGTTCCCGGTCACCGAGCTCCCTGGCTTCCCCGCCCCCGCCGTCGCCGGCCACGCCGGCACGATCCGCTCGGTGAAGATCGGCGACAAGCGCGCCCTGATCTTCCTCGGCCGCAACCACTACTACGAGGGCCACGGCGTCGCCACCGTCGTCCACGGCGTGCGCACCGCCGCCGCGGCCGGCTGCGGCATCATCGTGCTGACCAACGGCTGCGGCGGTCTGCGCCAGGGCTGGACCCCGGGCCAGCCGGTCCTGATCAGCGACCACATCAACCTGACCGCGGACTCCCCGATCGTCGGCGCCAACTTCGTCGACCTCACCGACCTCTACTCCAAGCGCCTGCGCGCGCTCTGCCGCGAGGTCGACCCGTCCCTGGACGAGGCCGTCTACGTCCAGTTCCGCGGCCCGCACTACGAGACCCCGGCCGAGGTCAACATGGCCCGGGTGATCGGCGGCGAGCTGGTCGGCATGTCCACCACCCTGGAGGCCATCGCCGCCCGCGAGGCCGGCGCCGAGGTGCTCGGCATCTCCCTGGTCACCAACCTGGCCGCCGGCATGACCGGCGAGCCGCTCAACCACGCCGAGGTGCTGGAGGCCGGCAAGGCCTCCGCCGAGCGCATGGGCGAACTGCTGGCGAAGGTCCTTGAGCGGATCTGACGCCCACCAGGCGCAGAATCATGACCGACGGGGCCCACGGGCGGCGTGATCCGCTGATCACGCCCTCCCGTGGGCCCCGTCCGCATGCGCGACCCCTTTTCTTGCGGAACCCTCCGGTCACAGCGGAAACCCTCCTCCCGATCAACCGCGGAACCTCCGGCCGACACACCGACGCACTCCCGATGGAGCTGGCATGACGCAGGCACTCAACCCCGATCTCCTCGCCCGGGCCCGGACCTGGCTGGCCGAGGACCCCGACCCGCAGACCCGCGAGGAGCTCGCCGCGCTGCTGGCCCTGGCCGAGGGCCCGGAGGCCGAGACCGACGCCAAGCTCGCCTGGTCGGAGCTGGCCGAGCGGTTCTCCGACCGGCTCCAGTTCGGCACCGCCGGCCTTCGCGGCGAACTCGGCGCCGGCCCGATGCGGATGAACCGCGCCGTGGTGATCCGGGCCGCCGCCGGCCTGGTCGCCTACGTCAAGCAGCAGGGCCTGGGCGACCTGGTCGTCATCGGCTACGACGCCCGCCACAAGTCGTACGACTTCGCCCGCGACACCGCCGCCGTGGTGGTCGGCGCCGGCCTGCGCGCCGCGCTGCTGCCGCGCCCGCTGCCGACCCCGGTGCTCGCCTTCGCCGTCCGCCACCTGGGCGCGGCCGCCGGCGTCACCGTCACCGCCAGCCACAACCCGCCGCAGGACAACGGCTACAAGGTCTACCTGGGCGACGGCTCGCAGATCGTCCCGCCGGCCGACGCCGGGATCGCCGCCGAGATCGACGCGATCGGCTCGCTGGACGAGGTCCCGCGCGCCGAGGAGGGCTGGGAGGTGCTCGGCGAGGAGGTCGTCGAGGCCTACCTGACCCGGGCCGTCTCGATCATCGACGAGCACGGCCCGCGCGACCTGGAGGTGGTCTACACCCCGATGCACGGCGTCGGCCGCGACACCCTGGTCGCCGCGTTCCGCCGGGCGGGCTTCCCCGCGCCCACCGTGGTCGCCGAGCAGGCCGAGCCCGACCCGGACTTCCCGACCGTGGCCTTCCCCAACCCGGAGGAGCCGGGGGCGATGGACCTCGCGTTCCGCACCGCCGCCACCGTCGGCCCGGACATCGTGATCGCCAACGACCCGGACGCCGACCGCTGCGCGGTGGCCGTCCCCGCCAACGGCAACGCGGCCGGCGGCGGCGCCGGCGCGGCCGGCTGGCGGATGCTGCGCGGCGACGAGGTCGGCGCGCTGCTCGGCTCGGCCCTGGTCGCGAAGAAGGCCGAGGGCACCTTCGCCACCACCATCGTCTCCGCCACCCTGCTCGGCCGGATCGCCGAGGCGGCGGGGCTGGGCTACGCGGAGACCCTGACCGGCTTCAAGTGGCTCTCCCGCGCCGAGGGCCTGCGCTACGGCTACGAGGAGGCGCTCGGCTACTGCGTCGACCCGCAGGGCGTCCGGGACAAGGACGGCATCACCGCCGCCCTGCTGGTCGCCGAGCTGGCCGCCACGCTCAAGAAGTCCGGCCGCACCCTGTCCGACCTGCTGGACGACCTGGCGCTGGAGCACGGCCTGCACGCCACCGACCAGCTCTCCGTCCGGGTCAAGGACCTCACGCTGATCGCCGACGCGATGCGCCGGCTGCGCGAGCAGCCGCCGACCGTCCTGGCCGGTCTGCGGGTCACCCGCGCCGACGACCTGTCGGCCGGCTCCGCGGACCTGCCGCCCACCGACGGGCTGCGCTACTACCTGGCCGGCGAGGGCGTCCGCTCCGCCCGCATCGTGGTCCGCCCCTCGGGCACCGAGCCCAAGCTCAAGTGCTACCTGGAGGTCGTCCTCCCGGTCGCCTCCGCGGCCGACCTCGGTCCCGCCCGCGAGCGCGCCGCCGCCCTCCTCGCCACCGTCAAGCACGACCTCGCCGAGGCCGCCGGCATCACCGCCTGACGTCCGCGCACACGTGAAGGGGCCCGCCGGTCGTGACCGGCGGGCCCCTTCGTGCGGTCGGCGGGGTCAGACCGCGATGACGGTGATCAGCGCGATCAGGCCGGCCAGGGTGGGGGCGATGACCCACCAGCACCAGCGGACCTCGACCGGGCCGGTGGCGGAGGGTCGGGCGGCGTTGCGCTCGGCCGTCTCCTGGAGGACGGCGGTGACCTGGTCGGACCAGGCGCGGGTGGGGTCGGGCGAGCCCTGGACGACCGGGTTGGTCCGCTTGGCCATGCCCAGCCCCAGGCCGGTCCTGGAGGCGTGCTCGGCGGCGCTGGGGCTCTGCGCCCGGGTGGCCCGCTTGCGCTGCCGCAGCGACACCGGCACGGCCCAGAGCTGGAACTTCTTCCCGCCGGCGAGCAGCTCGACCGAGTACCCGGCGCGCAGCGCGTCCACCGAGGCCCACGGCGCGACGACGGTCCGCCACGGGTTGCGCACCACCAGCCGGTCGCGGCCGGCCGTCACGGCCGGGCGCAGCGTGTACGCGATCACCGGGAAGGCGAACACCGGCACCGCCGCGAGCGAGACGTACGGGGTCTTCCCGGTCCCGCTCACCACCGCGTCGCCGATCAGCCAGGCCGCCACGACCAGCAGCAGCACTCCGGAGATCACACCGGGGACAGAGCGGTACACGCGGTCGGCGTACTCGGGCTCCCCGTCGGGGGCGGCGGGGCCCTGGTGGGGCTTGCCGTCGGAATCGGTCATGACGTCGATTCTGCCCCATGCCCCTCACCCCGAGGTCTCGGTCCGGCCACGAATGGCGAGCGCCCTAGCGGTTTGCTACGCGCGTAGATATGCTGCCCTGGTGACTATGTCCACTGTTGCAGCCAATGCCCCCGGCGTTGCGGGCAGCGGCCTTCAGGACGTTGCGGCGTCCGAGGCCTCGCTCCGCCGATTCCTGCACGGCCTGCCCGGCGTCGACCAGGTCGGCCTGGAGGCGCGTGCCGCCGCTCTCGGTACCCGCTCGATCAAGACCACGGCGAAGGCGTACGCCATCGACCTGGCGATCTCGATGATCGACCTGACCACGCTGGAGGGCGCGGACACGGTCGGCAAGGTGCGCGCGCTGTGCGCCAAGGGCAGGACCCCCGACCCGACCGACCCGACCATCCCCCGCGTCGCCGCCATCTGTGTCTATCCGGACATGGTCGCCACCGCGAAGGCCGCCCTCAAGGGCACCGACATCCAGGTCGCCTCGGTGGCCACCGCCTTCCCGGCCGGCCGCGCCGCCCTCCCGGTCAAGCTCGCCGACACCGCCGACGCGGTGGCCGCGGGCGCCGACGAGATCGACATGGTGATCGACCGCGGCGCCTTCCTCTCCGGCCGCTACCTCGACGTCTTCCACGAGATCACGGCCGTCAAGGAGGCGTGCGAGCGCCCCGACGGCAGCTCCGCCCACCTCAAGGTGATCTTCGAGACCGGCGAGCTCCAGACCTACGACAACGTCCGCCGGGTCTCCTGGCTGGCGATGCTGGCCGGCGCCGACTTCATCAAGACCTCCACCGGCAAGGTCGCCGTCAACGCGACCCCGCCGGTCACCCTGCTGATGCTGGAGGCGGTCCGCGACTTCCGCGCGGCCACCGGCGTCCAGGTCGGCGTCAAGCCCGCCGGCGGCATCCGCACCACCAAGGACGCCATGAAGTACCTGGTGATGGTCAACGAGACCCTCGGTGACGACTGGCTGACCCCGCACTGGTTCCGCTTCGGCGCCTCCAGCCTGCTCAACGACCTGCTGATGCAGCGCCAGAAGCTGGCCACCGGCCGCTACTCCGGCCCCGACTACGTGACGGTGGACTGATCACCATGGCCAAGAAGAAGAACACCGAGGAGCCCGTGGCCAAGCCCGCCGGCGGCCTCTTCGCCTACGCCCCGGCCCCGGAGTCCCCCGCCGCCGCGGGCGACATCGCCACCTCCTACGGCCACTTCATCGGCGGCGAGTTCGTCGACTCCTCCGGCAACGAGGCCCTGAAGACGGTCAACCCGGCCACCGAGCAGGTGCTCGCCGAGTTCGCCCAGGGCACCGAGGAGGACGTGGACCGCGCGGTCGCCGCCGCCCGCAAGGCATTCGCCGACTGGTCGGCGCTGCCCGGCAGCGAGCGCGCCAAGTACCTGTTCCGGATCGCCCGGATCATCCAGGAGCGCAGCCGCGAGCTGGCCGTGCTGGAGTCGATCGACAACGGCAAGCCGATCCGCGAGACCCGCGACGTCGACCTGCCGCTGGTCGCCGCACACTTCTTCTACTACGCGGGCTGGGCGGACAAGCTGGACTTCGCCGGCTTCGGCCCGAACCCGAAGCCGCTGGGCGTGGCCGGCCAGGTCATCCCGTGGAACTTCCCGCTGCTGATGCTGGCGTGGAAGATCGCGCCCGCGCTGGCGACCGGCAACACGGTCGTCCTGAAGCCGGCCGAGACCACCCCGCTGACCGCGCTGCGCTTCGCCGAGATCTGCCGCCAGGCCGGTCTGCCGAAGGGCGTCGTCAACATCGTCACCGGTGACGGCCGCACCGGCGCCGCGCTGACCTCCCACCCGGACGTCAACAAGGTCGCGTTCACCGGCTCCACCCCGGTCGGCCGCGCCATCGCCAAGCAGCTGGCCGGCACCCGCAAGAAGCTCTCGCTGGAGCTGGGCGGCAAGGCCGCGAACATCGTCTTCGACGACGCGCCGATCGACCAGGCGGTCGAGGGCATCGTCAACGGCATCTTCTTCAACCAGGGCCACGTCTGCTGCGCGGGCTCGCGCCTGCTGGTCCAGGAGTCGATCCAGGACGAGCTGCTGGACGCCCTGAAGCGCCGGATGGCCACCCTGCGGGTCGGCGACCCGCTGGACAAGAACACCGACATCGGCGCCATCAACTCGGCCGAGCAGCTGGCCCGGATCACCGCGCTGACCGAGGCCGGCGAGGCCGAGGGCGCCGAGCGCTGGTCGCCGGCGTGCGAACTCCCGGGCACCGGCTTCTGGTTCAAGCCGACCCTGTTCACCGGCGTGAGCCAGGCCCACCGGATCGCCCAGGAGGAGATCTTCGGCCCGGTCCTGTCGGTGCTGACCTTCCGCACCCCCGCCGAGGCGGTCGAGAAGGCCAACAACACCCCGTTCGGCCTCTCCGCCGGCATCTGGACGGAGAAGGGCTCGCGCATCCTCTGGATGGCCAACCGGCTCCGGGCCGGCGTGGTCTGGGCCAACACCTTCAACAAGTTCGACCCCACCTCGCCGTTCGGCGGCTACAAGGAGTCGGGCTACGGCCGCGAGGGTGGCCGCCACGGTCTGGAGCCCTACCTGAATGTCGAGGCCTGAGATGTCTGACACGACCTTCCAGCGTCTTGACGTCCTCAAGACCTACAAGCTGTACGTCGGCGGGAAGTTCCCGCGCTCCGAGAGCGGGCGGGTGTACGAGGTGACCGACGCAAAGGGCGAGTGGCTCGCCAACGTCCCGCTGGGCACCCGCAAGGACGCCCGCGACGCCGTCGTGGCCGCCCGCAAGGCGGTCAAGGGCTGGTCCGGCACCACCGCGTACAACCGCGGCCAGGTGCTGTACCGGGTGGCCGAGATGCTCCAGGGCCGACGCGAGCAGTTCGCCGCCGAGGTGGCCGTCTCCGAGGGCATCGGCCCGAAGAAGGCCGCCGCGCTGGTGGACGCCGCGATCGACCGCTGGGTCTGGTACGCGGGCTGGACCGACAAGGTCGCCCAGATCGCGGGCGGCGCCAACCCGGTCGCCGGGCCGTTCTTCAACCTCTCCACCCCGGAGCCGACCGGCGTGGTCGGGATCGTCGCCCCGCAGGCCGGGTACGGGCACTCGCTGCTCGGCCTGGTCTCGGTGATCGCCCCGGCGATCGCCACCGGCAACACGGTCGTGGTCGCGGCCGCCGCGGACGCCCCGCTGCCCGCGCTGTCGCTGGGCGAGGTGCTGGCCACCTCGGACGTCCCGGGCGGCGTGGTCAACATCGTCTCGGGCCGGACGGCGGACATCGCCCCCACCCTGGCCTCGCACCAGGACGTCAACGCGCTGGACCTCACCGGAGCCATCGCCGTCGACGGTCCCGGCGCGCCGCAGGCGCTGGAAGCGGCCGCCGCGGATACCCTGAAGAGGGTAGTCCGTCCGGTGCTGGACCCGTTCGCCCAGGACTGGACCAATGCGCCCGGTACGGACCGGCTACTCTCGTTCCTGGAGACGAAGACGGTCTGGCACCCGATGGGGATCTGACCTCCCCGCTCCGAGTAACAACTCCACAAGCTGGCCGTCCCCAGTGCCCTCACCCCCCCAGGGCCCGGACGGTCATTGGACGGACCCGCGCCTCTCCCCCCCTGGCGCGGGTCCGTCGGCGTTCCCGCGACTTTCGTCGCCGCCCGGGCCGACTTTCGGGGCTCCCGGTCCGTACGCGTCCGGACCATGATCGTCGGGACGGAACCGGCCGAGGGGGCGCGATGGAAGAACTGGGCGAGCTGATGGCACTCGTCACGGACGGCGTGCTGCGCCGGTGGCGGGTGGCCCGGGCCCGCCGCCGGCTGGCCGCCGGGAAGGCGGTGCGGCTGCCCTGCTCGGCCCGCTCCGACCGGCCCGGCCGACGGCCCGGCTACGTCAACGGGACGCTGGGGATCACCCCCGGGGCCGCCACCGCGTGCTTCCGCGCGCGCGGCGCCGACCCGCTCGAACTGCCCGTCGGGGGCACCTTCCACGAACCCGAGCCCGACACCTGGCACGACCAGGACTGGGCCGCCACCGCGTACCGGCCGCCCGGCGGCGGGGAGCCGGTGTACCTCCAGGTGGACAGCCGCTGCCTGCCGATGGTCCGGTCCGCCCTGTCCGGCCCGAAGCCGCGGCAGAAGGTCTGAGCCGACCGGTTTCGGCAACCGGCCGGGATGCGTCAGACTGATGTCCCGTGAGTGACTCCCCCATGAACCCCGCACCGACCGGGCATGCCCGGGTGATCCTGCTCTCCGGGCCCTCCGGGTCGGGGAAGTCCTCGCTGGCCGAGCGCAGCGGCCTGCCGGTGCTCCAGCTCGACGACTTCTACAAGGACGGGGACGACCCGACCCTGCCGCGGCTGCCGGACGGCGCCGTCGACTGGGACTCCCCGCTGGCCTGGCACCGCGACCAGGCCGTCGCCGCGATCCGCGCCCTGCACGAGCACGGGCGCACGGACGTCCCGGTGTACTCGATCCCGGACAACGGCCGGATCGGCACCCGCGGCCTGGAGCTGGGCGGGGCGGGCGCGTTCATCGCGGAGGGCATATTCGCCGCCGAGATCACCGCCGAGTGCGCCGACCAGGGCCTGCTGGGCGACGCCCTGTGCCTGCGCAACGGCGCGCTCACCACGGCCTGGCGCCGGCTGCGCCGGGACGTCCGGGAGGGCCGCAAGTCGCTGCCGGTGCTGCTGCGCCGGGGCCTGCGGCTGATGCGGGCCGAGCGGTCCATCGTCGGGCGGCAGGTCGCGCTCGGCTCGTACGCGTGCGCCGGCCCGGAGGCCGAGCGGCGGATCCGCGCCGCGGCCCGGACCACCGAGCTCTCCGCGGCCTGAACCCCGGGGCCGGATCCCGCGGCCCGGACCGGCCCGCGCCGCGGGGCCGTGACACCCAGGACATGACGAAGGGCCCGGTGCGTCTCCCCCGCACCGGGCCCTTCGCCTTCCCCGAACGGTCCTCGGCTCCCCCACGGGCGTGCTCCCCCGAGCCGCTGCCCCCGGACCGTGACCGTCCGCTTCCCGTCCCCCGACGGGAGTCCTCGTTACGCGACCAGCTCGCCGAACGCCCGGACGGTGTCGCCCGACTTGTTCAGGTGCTCGTCCTCGCGCAGCCGGCGCAGGGCGCGCCAGATGCTGCTCTTGACCGTGCCGACGCTGATCCCCAGCACGTCGGCGATCTCCGGGTCGGTCTTGCCCTCGTAGTACCGCAGCACCAGCATGGTGCGCTGGTTCTCCGGCAGCTTCGCCAGCGCCTGCCAGAGCACGGTGCGCAGCTCGGTGCCGCCCATCGCGTCGGTGTCGCCGGCCGTCTCCGGCAGCTCCTCGGTCGGGTACTCGTTGACCTTGCGGCGCCGCCAGGCGGAGATGTGCAGGTTGGTCATGGTGCGGCGGAGGTACCCGCCGACCGCGGCCTTGTCGGTGATCCGGCCCCAGGCCCGGTAGGTGCTGAAGAGCGCGCTCTGCAGCAGGTCCTCGGCCTCGTAGCGGTCACCGGTCAGGTGGTAGGCCGTGGCGTACAGGGAGGCGCGGCGCTCGCGCACGTACGCGGTGAACTCCGTGATGTGGTCCTCCGCGACGGCCGGGTGCTCCCCCTGCGCGCCTCCCTGTCCCGCCTCGGTGGTGCGGGCCGCGGCGGGGTTCAGCCGCAGCAGCGTCGCACCGGCGGCCTCACGACCGGTCGGCTCCCCCGAACCGACCGTCCGCAGACCGTTCCCCCCGGTCCCCCGGTTACCCCCCGGGGCGTCCTTGCCCTCGACGCGGACGGGGAGGATCCCCCGCAGCGTGAGGGTGTTGGCGGAGTCGGCCGAACTCCCCAGACGGCCGATCCCGTACAGCTCCCCCGTCCTGCCGCCGCCGCTCACCCGACGGGCGCCAGGGTTTCCACCGGTGCTGTGCGCGCACCCCCGCACGGTCACGGCACCGGAGTTCTCGTCGGTCCTGACCTCGTACCGGGTCCGGTGGGACGTGGCTGACGAACGCGCGGTGCGGACAGCCGGGTTGGTCCGGGTCTGAAGCATGGCGTTCATCGTGCGCCCCCTGGGTCGGTACGAGCGGTTCCGGTAGCCGCCCTTCAGCCGGCCTTGCGGCCCGCTGTCCTGCGGCGACATGGAAAATCCTGCCCGCCGGTTGTGATGGCGCTGTCCGCCGACTGTCACAGGGGTGTCACAGGAGGGGCCCGAACATCCCGGACCGCCTCCCTCCGTACCGGACGCCGGTGGCGTCCGTTCCGGTTCCCGGAGGGACGGTGGGTGATCCGGGGGGTGATTCGGCGCGGCCGGTGGGCCAAAATGGGGCCGTGCCTTTCCTCCTTCTGATCGAGGACGACGACGCCATCCGGACCGGCCTCGAACTCGCTCTCACCCGCCAGGGCCACCGCGTGGCCACCGCCGCCTCCGGCGAGGACGGCCTGAGGCTCTTCAAGGAGCAGCGGCCCGACCTGATCGTGCTGGACGTGATGCTGCCCGGCATCGACGGCTTCGAGGTGTGCCGCCGGATCCGCCGCACCGACCAGCTGCCGATCATCCTGCTCACCGCGCGCTCGGACGACATCGACGTGGTGGTGGGCCTGGAGTCCGGCGCGGACGACTACGTCGTGAAGCCGGTGCAGCCACGCGTGCTGGACGCCCGGATCCGGGCGGTGCTGCGCCGCGGCGAGCGGGAGAGCTCGGACTCCTCCGCCTACGGCAGCGTGGTGATCGACCGCGCGGCGATGACCGTCACCAAGGACGGACAGGACCTCCAACTCACCCCGACCGAGCTGCGGCTGCTGCTGGAGCTCAGCCGCCGCCCCGGCCAGGCGCTCTCCCGCCAGCAGCTGCTGCGGCTGGTCTGGGAGCACGACTACCTCGGCGACTCCCGCCTGGTGGACGCGTGCGTGCAGCGGCTGCGGGCCAAGGTCGAGGACGTGCCGTCCGCGCCGACGCTGATCCGCACCGTCCGCGGGGTGGGCTACCGGCTGGACCCGCCGGCCTGACCCCGAACGCCTCCGACCAGCCCCACCCGCCCCTGAACTCCCGTACCACGACAGGCTCTTGTGACTGACCATCAGACGACTGCCCGGCGGTTCCCGACGGGCCGGTGGCGTCGGCTGCGCTCCCTGCGGGTGCGGCTGATCGCGGTGTTCGCGGCCGTCGCGCTGCTCGCCGCCGTCTCGGCCTCCGGCATCGCGTACTGGCTGAACCGCGACGCGGTGCTCAAGCGCGCCCAGGACACCGCGCTGAACGACTTCCGGGTCTCGCTCACCCGCAACGTCTCCGAGCTGCCGCTGAACGCGAGCTGCCCGGAACTGGCCGCGCTGGCGTCCAACGTGGCCAGCTCCGGGCTGACGTACGACGTGGTGGTGGTCGACGCGGCGCACCCGGAGTGCACGGCCTCCTCCGACCCCGCGAACTTCACGCTGGCGGACGTCCCGGCGGCGCTGCAGTCCACCGTCGCCAAGCCGCGCGAGATCACCGAGAACAACCCGTACCCGTACCACCTGTACTGGCAGCGGCAGAACCTGGAGGGCCGGCCGTTCGTGATCGGCGGCACCAAGGTGGTGCCGAACGGCCCGACGGCGTACATGTTCAAGTCGCTGGAGAACGAGCGGGCCGACCTCAACACGCTGGGCTGGTCGCTGGCCATCGCCACGCTGCTCGCGCTGATCGGCTCGGCGCTGCTCGCCCAGGCCGCCTCGGCGACCGTGCTGCGGCCGGTCAAGCGGCTCGGGGACGCCGCCCGGAGGCTCGGCGAGGGGCACCTGGACACCCGGCTGGAGGTCGAGGGCTCGGACGAACTCGCCGACCTGGCGCGGACCTTCAACCGGGCCGCGGAGTCGCTGCACGAGCAGGTCGAGGAGCTGAGCGCGCGCGAGGCGCAGAGCCGGCGGTTCGTCGCCGACATGTCGCACGAGCTGCGCACCCCGCTGACCGCGATGACCGCCGTGACCGACATCCTGGAGGACGAGGCCGAGTCGCTGGACCCGATGATCGAGCCGGCCGTCCGGCTCGTGGTCAGCGAGACCCGGCGGCTGTCCGACCTGGTGGAGAACCTCATGGAGGTGACCCGCTTCGACGCCGGTACCGCCAGGCTGGTCGCCGACGAGGTGGACATCGCCGACCTGATCATGTCCTGCATCGACGGGCGGGCCTGGTACGACGCGGTCGAACTGGACGCCCCGCGCGGAATCCTGGCCGTGGTCGACCCGCGCCGGCTCGACGTGGTCTTCGCCAATCTCATCGGCAACGCGCTGAAGCACGGCGGCTCGCCGGTGCGGGTCGGGGTCCGGCAGGACGGGGAGTCGGTCGTGGTCGAGGTCTCCGACAGCGGTCCGGGCATCCCGGAGGACGTGCTGCCGCACGTCTTCGACCGCTTCTACAAGGCGGACCGCGGGCGGGCGCGCTCGGAGGGCAGCGGCCTCGGGCTGTCGATCGCGATGGCCAACGCGCAGATACACGGGGGGACGATCACGGCGGCGAACGGGGAGGTCGGCGCGGTGTTCACCCTGACCCTGCCGCTGGCCCCGCCGCCTCCGCCGTCAGCGGGCGGGGCCGAGGGCGGCCCCGCCGGCGACGCCGCCGAGGACAAGGACACCACGTGACCGCCCCCACCGACACCGCCGTCCCCCGCACCGTCCTGCGCCGCGGCGCCGGCGTGCTGCTGCTGCTCGCGCTGGCCTCCGGCTGCGGCATCCGGCCGACCGCCGTACCGGTCGACGCCGGCGCGCCCGCCAGCCGGACGGCCTGCCCGACCACGCCGCACATACCGGCGGCCCTGGCCACCCCGCCGGGACCGGCCCCGACCGTGACCCCGACCCGCGGCACCAAGGCGGCCGTGAGTCCGAGCCCGTCGCCCACCCCGGTGACGCCGGGCAGCCCGCCGCCGGACAACGTGTTCGGCGCGGTGCCGACGACCTCGCCCTGCCGTTAGGGCGTGTCTGACAATTCCCGCTGGGTGCGCGACGCCGGGGAGGAGGGAGCGGACGGGCCTCGGGGGGCGCGTTTGGGAATGTTCACGCCGGGTGTGGAACCGACGTGCCGTCGGCCCACGTCCTTCCCCCCGTGCAGCGAGATGGCACCAGGACACGCGACGAGCGTTCCGGCGCGGGGACCGAGAGCAGCCCGGCGGCGGCCGTCCACCGTCCCCTCCGGTTGGCCGGGCTGGCGGGCCTCACCGGCCACCTGGCACTGGCGCTCTGGCTGGTGCTGAGACCACTGCCGGTGGCCTGGGTGTACGACGCCAACCTGACGCCGCTCGCCTCGCTCCGCTCCTCCAGCGGCTGGCAGGTGGTCGGCGAACTCCTGCTGCTGGCCCCGCTCGGGGTCCTGCTGCCGCTGGCCGGCGGCCGGCTCCGGGCCCCCTGGCTGCCCTCCTTCCTGCGCACCACCGGCGTCTCCGCGCTGCTGGCGACCGCGCTGGAGTTCCTCTCGTCCTGGGCGCCCGGGCACGTCCTCAACGTGGACCACATCCTGCTCGCCGTGGCCGGCGTGGCCGTCGCCCACCTCGCGCTCGTCCCCGGCCTGCGGCACCTGCTGCGGGACCGGCGGCCGCGGGCGCCCCGGATGCCGGTGCTCTCCGTGCCGCCGGTGGCCGCCGTCACCCCGGTCACGGCCGTCGCACCCACCGCCCGCCGGCGCGCCTACGCCGAACCGACGCCGCCCGCCCGCTGAGCCGGCCCCGGGGCCCGGACCACCCGGCCGCCGACCTCCACCAGCCCGCCCGGGCACGGTCCGGCCAGCAGCTGCGAGCCCCGGCCCTGGGTGACGGTCAGCGCCCGCCCCAGGCTCGCGGCCAGCAGCAGGGCGGCCGCTCCCGTCGCCTCGTCCTCGTCGATCCCGTCGCCCCGCCCGGGGAAGGCCCGGGCCCGTACGGTGCCGGCCGCCTCGTCCTGCCAGGCCCAGGCGTAGACCCACTCCCCCGGCGGCGGCACCTCCAGCGCCTCCACCTCGGCCGCCGAACCGTACCGCCGCAGAGTGCGCCCCGGGGCCCACTCCGGCCGGGCCGCGATCCGGGTCAGTCCGTCCGCGCGCCGCACCGCCACCTCGCCGGCGGCCGTGACCAGCCGGTCCACCCCGAGCAGCCAGGCCGCGCCCACGCACGGGTGGCCGGCGAACGGCAGGCGCACCGACGGGGTGTAGATGTCGATCTCCCCGCGCTCCGGGTCGTCGACGAACACCGTCTCGCTGAAGCCCAGTTCGCGGGCGATCCGCTGCCGGTCCGCGCGCCCCGGCACGGCGGCGCCGTCGCGCACCACGCCGAGCGCGTTGCCGTGCCCGCCGTCCGGCCCGCAAAAGACCCGCAGCACCTCAAAATCCGTCATTTCCCACCTCGTCGACTGCCGCTGCGGCACAGCGCAATGACACCGTGACACAAAGGCGGCGACGAATGTCGGCCGCCTTTAGTACTGTGCGCTCTCGTCCCCGAACGGCGCCTGCCGTTTTTCTTCTTCCCTTCCCCAGGAAACCGCTTTGAACAATCTGGACTTCAGCGCCGAACCGCTCTTCTCCTGGTACGTCGTACTGCTGGCGCTCAGCGGCGTCATCATGGTGGCCCTCGGGGCCGCCGCCGGCGGGCTGAAGGTCGGCCTGCGCGTCCTCAACGTCGTCCTCGGCCTCGGCTTCCTCGGGTACGCCTACTACCTGGCGTTCGTCTTCGAGGGCGGCACCTACTACATCTTCTTCAAGGTGTTCATCCTGCCGGTCGGCATGATCGTCGCCTCGGTGAAGGCGCTCGTCGAACGCGGCAACGCCAAGCAGCAGCAGTCCGCCCAGGCGGCCGCCGCGTTCAACCCCAACGCGCCGCAGGGGGCCTTCAACCCGAACGCGCCGTTCAACCCCAACGCCCCGCAGGCCCCGTTCAACCCGAACGCCCCGCAGACCCCGTACGCCCAGCAGCCGGGCGCGCCCGGCCCGCCGCCGGCCGGCGCCCCGGTTCCCCCGGTCGCGCCGCAGGCCGCTCCGCCCGCCCCGCCGCAGGGCGGCGCGCCGTACCAGCCGGGCGTCCCCCCGCAGCCGGTGGCGGACAACCCGTACGCGCAGCCGCAGCCGCCGCAGAACCCGGTCGGCTGACCGCGCCACCGGCCCGTACGCACCGGAAGGCCCGCCCGTCCCCGCACGACAGCGGGGGCGGACGGGCCTTCCGGCACGTCAGGGCCGGTTCCCGGCACCGCCCCGCAGCCGGTTGCGGCGCCGCGCCACCACCAGGGTGCCGACGCCCATGGCGATCGCGGTCGCCCCGGTGATCGCCATCGGCTCCGCGGCCGTGCCGCCACCGGTGGAGGCCAGCCGGGTGTCGGCGGCCGGGGCGGCCACCGTCCGCGAGCCGCCCGTCGCCGGGCTCGGCGCCATCGGGGGAGCCGCCGCCGGGACGACCGGGGCGGCGGACGGCTCCGGCACCTCCGGGCCCGGGGCGGGTTCCTGGAACGCCGGAGCGGCCCTGGCGGTGGGACCCGTCGCGGGCACGGTGATGAAGTCGGCCGCGGCGCCGACCGCCTCGGCCGCGCTCTCGCCCGGCTCCGGCAGGGTGTCCGCGACGGCGACCAGGGACTCGAACAGGATCGGCGCGTCCCTGGTGAAGGCCAGCCGGACCTCGACGGTGCGGCTCCCGCCCTTCGCCAGCGCGATGACGTCGGCGTCCCGGTCCCCGGTCCGCAGCCCGAGGCACAGCCAGGCCGGGTGCCCCGGGCTGTCGGCCAGGGTGGCCTCCCGCCACTGCCCGTCGACGGCACGGAACTCGAACTTGACGGTGCTCGAAGGGAGTTCGGCCGCCCCCTGGAACACGGCCGCGGGCACGACCCGCAGGTCCTTGCCACTCCGGTTGGTGAGGACCAGCGTGAACGGCTTCGCCTCCCCGCCCACCGTGAACGAGGTGGGCACGCCCTCGAACCCGACCTCCACGGTGGCCGCCGGGGTGGCCGGCGCCGCGGTCGGCACGGTGGTCGGCGCCGCCGCCGGGGCGACGACCAGGTCCGGGTGGCCGCTCTCCGCACCGGTGGTGCGCTGCTCCGGCGGCAGGGCCGGGTCCGAGACCACGGAGTCGAAGCCCGGCGTCACCCGCCCGGCAGGGGCGTCGGCGGTGACGGTGAGCCGCAGCCGGTAGACGGCCTCGGCGCCGGCCGCCAGCGACAGCGCGGCGGGCTGGTCGAGCGCCCAGCGGGCGCCGGTCCCCGCGGCGTTCACCCTGGCGTCCTGCCACTGGGCGGCGCCGGGCGACCGGTACTCCAGCCTGAAGTGGCCCTGCCCGGCGTCGGCGCCGACGCCGACGCCGACGCCGACGCCGGTGTCCGCGAGGCCGAAGAACGAGGACGGGACGTCCAGCCGGTGGTCCGCGGTGTTCCGGAGCGTCGCGGTGAACTCCACCGCCGGGCCACCCGCCGTGACGGTGCCGGGAAGGCCCCCGAAGGTGATCGTGACCGGCGAGGGACGGGTCCGGGTGCCCGGGACCACCGCGACGGCCTGCGGCGCGGCGAGGACGGCCGGGCCCTCGACGGCGGCCAGGCCGGAGGCCAGCGTGACGGCGGCGGTCGCGGTCAGGAATCTGCGATGCCGAATGCGCAATTCAACCTCACGAGAGAATGCGGGACAGAACCCATCAGGACGTGAAATCGCTTGCGCGAGAGGTTGTTCCACAACGAAGTCGGGCTCTTCGTCCGCCCCCCGGCCGACTGCGATCGGCAGCATCCTACCGAGCCGGCCGGGCCCCTTCGGACGGGCCCGGGCGCACGTTCCGGCCCTCGGCCCTCGGGGTCACCCTGAGGGCTACCCCGACGTCCGGCTACGCCTACCCGGTGACCCTTCGGGGCGGAGAATCACCTGCCGGACGGAGGACCGGGGGCCGCCGGCGACGGAGTATGGAAGCAGCCCGCCGGACCGGCCGGACCGGGCCGCCACCACACGGAGAAGACCATGACCGCGCGCCTCGCCCGTCCCCGCCACAACCGCGTCATCGCCGGCGTCTGCGCCGGGATCGCCGAACGCTTCGGCCTGACCCCGTGGACCGTCCGGCTGATCTTCCTGTTCTCCTGCCTGCTGCCCGGCCCCCAGTTCCTCCTCTACCTGGCCCTCTGGCTGCTGCTCCCCCAGGAGCCGTGAGCCCGGCGGCCCGTCGCCGTGCCGTGGGCCGGGGCGTGCCGGTCGGGCGCGCCCCGGACTTCAGCCGGTCAGGCCGGGGAGGGCCGGCAGGGTGCTGGTCAGCGCGCCGATCGGGGTCTTGTCCAGACCCGGGACGGTCGGGAGGGCGGCACGCTGCTGGGTGACGCCGGCCAGCGGGGTCTCCCCGGCCGGGACGGCCTTGCCCACGCTCGGGGCGAGGGTGCCCAGCGTCTCGGTCACCTTGCCGGTGGCGGGCAGCTTGGCGGCGGTGTCGGTGACCGCACCGGTCACCGCCGGGTTCGTCAGCGCGCCGGTGGGCAGCCCGAGGCCGCCGGCCGCCTGGCCGTCGGCCGCGGAGGCGGTACCGGCGCCGACCGCCGCGATGGCGATGCCGAGCGCCGCGGTGCCTGCGGCCTTGAGAGCCTGCTTCATGGTGGGTCCCCTTTGGGTCCTCGTCGGTGGCCGACTTCACGCACGGGACCGACGGACGGGCGACCGCCGCCGAGCCGTATCGGCAATGACGGGCACACCGTAGTGAGCCGGTCACCCGGGAACCAAAGGGCGTTCACTCACCCGAGTGAGTAGTCGGATGAACGCCAACTCTCCTGCGGGAACACGGCGTTCATCCGACCGGGCGGGCCCGGGGCACCGCCCCGGCGGCTCAGTTGCCGCCGGTGCCCGCGCTGAACAGCCACTCCGCCTTCAGCTCGGCGTAGCCCGGCTTGATCACGTCGCTGATCATCGCCAGCCGCTCGTCGAAGGGCAGGAACGCGGACTTCATCGCGTTCACGGTGAACCACTCCAGGTCGCCCAGGGTGTAGCCGAAGGCCTCCACCACGTGGCCGAACTCCCGGCTCATGCTGGTGCCGCTCATCAGCCGGTTGTCGGTGTTCACGGTGACCCGGAACTTCAGCCGGCTGAGCAGCCCGATCGGGTGCTCGGCGTACGAGGCCGCGGCGCCGGTCTGGATGTTGGAGGTCGGGCACATCTCCAGCGGGATGCGCTTGTCGCGCACGTACGCGGCCAGCCGGCCGAGCTCGACCGTGCCGTCCTCGCCGACCGTGATGTCGTCGACGATCCGCACGCCGTGGCCGAGCCGGTCGGCGCCGCAGCACTGCAGGGCCTCCCAGATCGACGGCAGGCCGAAGGCCTCGCCCGCGTGGATGGTGAAGTGGTTGTTCTCGCCCTTGAGGTAGTCGAAGGCGGCCTGGTGGCGGGTGGGCGGGTAGCCGGCCTCGGCACCGGCGATGTCGAAGCCGACGACGCCCGAGTCCCGGTGGCGGTTGGCCAGTTCGGCGATCTCCTGCGAGCGGGCGGCGTGCCGCATCGCGGTGATCAGGGTGCCGATGCGGATCCGGTGGCCGGCTGCGCGGGCGTTGGCCTCGCCGAGGCGGAAGCCCTCCTGGACGGCCTCGACGACCTCGTCGAGGCTCAGCCCGGCCTCCAGGTGCTGCTCGGGGGCGTAGCGGACCTCGGCGTACACGACGCCGTCGGCGGCCAGGTCCTCGGCGCAGTCCGCGGCGACCTTGATCAGCGCCTCACGGGTCTGCATCACGGCGCAGGTGTGCGCGAAGGTCTCCAGGTAGCGGACCAGCGAGCCGGAGTCGGCGGCCTCGCGGAACCACTCGCCGAGCTCCTTGGCGTCGGTGGTGGGCAGGCCCTGGTAGCCGCAGGCGGCGGCCAGCTCGACCACGGTCTCCGGGCGCAGCCCGCCGTCCAGGTGGTCGTGCAGGAGGACCTTCGGCGCGCGGCGGATCTGGTCGGCGGTGGGGATGCGCGGGCCGGTGCCCGCGGTGGTGACGGGGATCTGCTGTTCCATTGCGGAAATATAGCCCCTACGCGCGTAGACCGACCACCGCGAACACCACCGGATGGTCCAAACTCCACGCGGAATTCCACCGCCCGGTCCATACGATCCGCCAAAACGCCGGACCGCCGCCGAGCGGGCGTCAGTCGTGCTGCAGCAGCCGCCCCCGCCGGGACAGCACGAAGTCCCGGAAGGTCCGCGCCGGCGGGGTCAGCGGCCGCCCCGCCGCCCAGGCCAGCCCGATCGCCCGCCGGGTGCGCGGCGCCGTCACCTCCAGCTCCACCACCCCCGGTCGCGGCACCAGGGCCGGCGGCAGCAGCGCCACCCCCAGCCCGGCCGCCACCAGCCCGCGCAGCGTCTCCGCCTCCTCCCCCTCGAACGCCAGCCGGGGGACGAACCCGGCCTGCGCGCAGAAGCCGTCCGTGATCGCGCGCAGCCCGTACCCCTGCTCCAGCCCGACGAACGGCTCCTCGGCCACCTCCGCCAGCCGGATCCGCCGCCGCCCGGCCAGCCGGTGGTCCGCCGGGACGACCAGGTGCAGCCGCTGCTCGTCCAGCGGGCGGGCGGCGAACGCCGGGTCCTCCGGCAGCGGCGCGACCAGACAGAGGTCCAACTCCCCGGCCCGCAGCCGCTCCAGCATCGCCGCGCCGTAGTCCTGCACCAGCTGGAACCGCACCCGCGGGTGCGCCGCGCGGAAGCCGCGCAGCAGCGCCGGCACCGCGTCCGGCCCCATCGTGTGCAGGAAGCCGAAGGCCACCAGGCCCGCCTCCGGGTCCGCCTCCGCCCGGGCCGCCGCCGCACCGCGCTCGACCTCGGCCAGCGCCCGCTCCACCGAGGCCAGCAGCAGCCGGCCCGCCCGGGTCAGCTGCACCGTACGGCCCTGACGGGCCAGCAGGTCCACCCCCAGCTCCTCCTCCAGCCGGGCCACCGAGCGCGACAGCGTCGGCTGCGGCACCCCGAGCAGCGCGGCCGCCTGGGTCACGTGCTCCAGCCGGGCCACCGCCGCGAACCGGGCCAGCCGGGGCGCCAGCAGCACCGCCGGCTCCCGCGGGCCCAACTCGGCCACCCGGTACCGCTGCTCGCCGCCGTCCGCCGACTCCGGACCGGACATCGCGCCACCACCTCGACTCATACGCCAGTGCATCGATCATCCACGCTCCATGCATTGGACGCATCAACGGCGCCAGGCCTACGGTCGACGACATGCAGCCCGCCGATACCGGGGCATCCGTGACCACCCCGGATGCCCCCGCCACCGCCCCCTCCGCCGCCACCGCGGACGACCGCCACCGCCCCGGCCAGCGCGACTTCCGCCGCGCCAACCTCGCCCTGTTCGCCGCCGGGGTCGCGACCTTCGTCCTGCTCTACTCCACCCAGGGCCTGCTGCCGATCCTCTCGGCCGACCTCGACCTCACCCCCGGCCAGGCCAGCTGGACGGCCTCCGCCGCCACCCTCGGCCTCGCCCTCGGGCTGCTCCCGGCCAGCGCGCTCTCCGACAAGTACGGCCGCACCGCGGTGATGACGGCCTCCACCCTCGCCGCCTCCGCCCTCGCGCTCGCCCTGCCCTTCGCGCCGGACCTCACCGCCCTCGTCACCCTGCGGGTCCTCCAGGGCGCCGCCCTCGCCGGGCTCCCCGCCACCGCCATGGCCTACCTCGCCGAGGAGGTCCACCCCAGTGCGCTGCCCTCCGCGATGGGCCTGTACGTGGCCGGCAACAGCATCGGCGGAATGGGCGGCCGGCTGCTCTCCGGCTGGACCGCCGCCGGACTCGGCTGGCGCTGGGGCCTCGCCACCTCCGCCGTCCTCGCCCTGCTCGCCACGCTCGCCTTCCGGCTGCTGATCCCCGCGGCCCGGCACTTCACCCCCGCCCCGGTGGACGCCCGCGCGCTCGCCCGGACCGTCGGACGGCACCTGCGCAACCCGCTGCTGGTGCGGCTGTACGCGCTCGGGATGCTGTTCATGGCCGTGTTCGGCGCGGTCTACAACACCGTCGGCTACCGGCTGATCTCCGCGCCGTTCCACCTGCCGGAGTCGATCGCCGCCTCGATCTTCGTGGTCTACCTGGTCGGCACCGGCACCTCCGCCGCGGCCGGCCGGCTCTCCGGCCGCCTCGGCCGGCGCGGCGCCCTCTACGTCTCCATCGGCGTGACCGCGGCCGGCCTGCTGCTCTCCCTCGCCGAGTCCCTGGTCTGCGCCCTGCTCGGCCTGGTCCTGATCACCGCCGGCTTCTTCGCCGGCCACGCCACCGCCTCCTCCTCGGTCGGCCGCACCGCCACCGAGGGCCGCGCCCAGGCCTCCGCCCTCTACCTGATCGCCTACTACCTCGGCAACAGCCTCGGCGGCACCCTCGGCGCCGACGCCTACCACGCCACCGGCTGGCCCGGCGCCGCCACCGTCGGGCTCGCCGCCATGACCCTCGCCGCCGCCGTCACCCTCTACGCCACCCACCGGGCCCACGCGGCCCGCCGAACGGTCGCGAACGCTTGACAGCCGCCACGGATACACTCCGGAACATGAGCATCGATCCTGCTGTGTACGCCAGGCTGCTCGAGATCGCGGATCAGCTGCCGAAGGTGCCGGGGATAGGGAAGATCGAGATCGCCGACGGCCAGATCGTCATGATGATGTCGCCCGTGAAGCGTCACGAACTCGCCGTGCTGCGCCTCTCCCGACAGATCAACGCCCAGTTGTCGGCCACCCACCCCGGTCACATCGCGTATCACGGTGCGGATCTCCAGGACGCGGGGCTCGGCCAACTGCGCAACCCGGACCTGATGGTGTTCCCCGAGGCGACCCTGGAGGGCGAACAGCGGGCGGTCCTCCCGCACGAGGTGCTGCTGGTCGTGGAAGTCGTCTCCAAGTCGAACCCCGAGAACGACTACCACGACAAGGTTCGCGACTACTCGGCCATGGGGATTCCGTTCTACCTGCTCGTCGATCCCCGCACGGGCACGGGCATCGTGCACTCGGAACCCGGCTACGAGGCCCGGGAGAAGTTCGTCTTCGGCGACAGGATCGCCGTCGGCCCCTGGACGCTCGACACCAGCGGTCTGCTCACGTACGCCTGATCCGGCGTACGTGAGCAGACCTCAGGACCCTCAGGCGATGCGGTCGAGGACGATCGGGTTCGGGGTGAAGGCCGTGCCCGCCGGGGCGACCTCGATGCCGCCGGCCAGGGCCTCGACGGCGTAGTCGAAGCGCTCCGGGGTGTCGGTGTGCAGGGTCAGCAGGGGCTGGCCGGCCACCACGGTGTCGCCGGGCTTGGCGTGCATCTCGACGCCGGCGCCGGCCTGGACCGGGTCCTCCTTGCGGGCGCGGCCGGCGCCCAGGCGCCAGGCGCAGACGCCGATCGCGTAGGCGTCCAGGGCGGTGAGCACGCCGGAGGCGGGCGCCGGGATGACGTGCTGCTCGCGGGCGACCGGGAGCGGGGCGTCGACGTCGCCGCCCTGGGCGGCGATCATGCGGCGCCAGTGGTCCATCGCGGAGCCGTCGCGCAGCGCGTCCGCCGGGTCCTTGCCCTGCACGCCGGCCGCGGCGAGCATCTCGCGGGCGAGCGCGAGGGTCAGCTCGACGACGTCGGCCGGGCCGCCGCCCGCGAGCACCTCCAGGGACTCCCGGACCTCCAGCGCGTTGCCCGCGGTGAGGCCGAGCGGGGTGGACATGTCGGTGAGCAGCGCGACGGTGTTGACCCCGGCGGTGGTGCCCAGGCCGACCATGGTGCGGGCGAGTTCGCGGGCGTCGTCCAGGTTCTTCATGAACGCGCCGGAGCCGACCTTGACGTCAAGGACCAGCGCGCCGGTGCCCTCGGCGATCTTCTTCGACATGATCGAGGAGGCGATCAGCGGGATGGCCTCGACGGTGCCGGTGACGTCGCGCAGCGCGTACAGCTTCTTGTCGGCCGGCGCGAGGCCGTCGCCCGCGGCGCAGATCACCGCGCCGGCGGAGCCCAGCACGTCCATCATCTCCTCGTTGGAGAGCAGGGCGCGCCAGCCGGGGATGGACTCCAGCTTGTCCAGGGTGCCGCCGGTGTGGCCGAGGCCGCGGCCGGACAGCTGCGGGACGGCGGCGCCGCAGGCGGCGACCAGCGGGGCGAGCGGCAGGGTGATCTTGTCGCCGACGCCGCCGGTGGAGTGCTTGTCGCTGGTGGGCAGCGGCAGCGAGGAGAAGTCCATCCGGACGCCGGAGCGGATCATGGCGTCGGTCCAGCGGCTGATCTCGCGCGGCTTCATCCCGTTCAACAGGATCGCCATCGCCAGCGCGGACATCTGCTCGTCGGCGACCTCACCGCGGGTGTAGGCGTCGATGACCCAGTCGATCTGAGCGTCGCTCAGCTCTCCGCGATCGCGCTTGGTCCTGATGACGGAGATGGCGTCCATGCGTGCTCCAAGAGGGGTTTCAAAAGCGAAGAGTGTCGCGAGATGACCGGGTTCCGGCCCACTCGCGACACTCTACGCGCGTAACAATTGCTGCGGCTAGGGCCAACCGGGCCCTTAGAGCCGCTCCGGCCCGAACGCGTCGGGAAGGACCTCGCTCATCGGCTTCACGCCCGAGGCCAGTTCGACCAGCAGCCCCGGCCCGCCGTGCTCGTACAGCAGTTGGCGGCAGCGCCCGCACGGCATCAGCAGTTCGCCGGCGCCGTCCACGCAGGTGAAGGCGACCAGCCGGCCGCCGCCGGAGGAGTGCAGCGCGGACACCAGCCCGCACTCGGCGCACAGCCCGAGCCCGTACGAGGCGTTCTCGACGTTGCAGCCGGTGACCACCCTGCCGTCGTCCACCAGGGCGGCCGCGCCGACCGGGAACCTGCTGTACGGCGCGTACGCGCGGCCCATGGCCTCGCGCGCCGCCGCGCGCAGCAGCTCCCAGTCGATCGCGGGCGGCGCCGCAGGCGCGGGGGTGGTCACTTGCCCTGGCCCTTGCGGTAGATCTGGCCGTCCGCCTTGGGCATCCGCAGGCGCTGCGAGGCCAGCGAGAGCACCACCAGGGTGATCAGGTACGGCGTGGCGACGATCAGCGGGCGCTGCACCTCGTCGGTCAGCGAGTACCAGGCGATCAGGCCGCCGGCCACCACGAAGGAGACCACCGTCGCGGTGTACTTGCGGCGGTACAGCTGCCAGAGCGCGAACAGGATCATCGCGATGCCGACGATCAGGATCAGCACGTGCACCGACTCCGGGTCGCGCAGCTGGAGGCTGTCGGTGAAGCCGAACAGGCCGGCGCCCATGGCGAGGCCGCCGGGCATCCAGTTGCCGAAGATCATCGCGGCGAGGCCGATGAAGCCGCGGCCGAGGGTCTGGCCGTCCTTGTAGAAGTGCGCCGCGACCAGCGAGAGGTACGCCCCGCCGAGGCCGGCGAAGGCGCCGGAGGCGATGACCGCGAGGTACTTGTACTTGTAGACGTTGACGCCCAGCGACTCGGCGGCGGTGGGGTTCTCACCGCAGGAGCGCAGCCGCAGGCCGAACACCGTGCGCCAGAGCACGAAGTAGCTGACCACGATCAGCGCGCCGGCCAGCAGCACGACCACCGAGATGTTGGTGACCAGGCCGCCGAGCACGCCCGCGACGTCCGAGACGAAGAACCAGTGGTGGCTCTCGATGCTCTTCAGCCCGGAGGACAGGCCCGGGACGGTGATGTACGGCAGCGGGTCCGCCGGCGGGGACTGGTTCTGGCCGGCACCGACCGAGACGTAGTCCTTGTAGTAGATCCGGTTGACGTACGCGCAGATGCCGGGGATCAGCAGGTTGATGCCGACGCCGGAGACGATGTGGTCGACGCCGAAGGTGACCGTGACGACCGCGTGCAGCAGGCCGCCGACCGCCCCGCCCAGCATGCCGGCCAGCAGGCCGACCCACGGGTTGACCAGGTAGCCCGCCCAGGCGCCGCAGAAGGTGCCGGCGACCATCATGCCTTCGAGACCGATGTTGACCACACCGGCCCGCTCGGACCAGAGACCGCCCAGACCGGCCATGCCGATCGGCACGGCGGCGCCGAGCGCGGCGGTGACCTGCCCGGAGGAGGTCAACGAGTGGTTGCCGGTGGCCAGGCCCACGGCGGAGAACAGCATCAGGGCGCCCGCGATCAGGAGCAGGACGACCGGCCAGGACAGCTTGCGCTTCTTCGCGGGTGCGCCCGACGCCTTCGGACGGGCAGCCGTTGCCGTGCTCATGCGGACACCTCCTTCTTCTCACTGTTCGCGGCAGCCTGGGCGGCGAGCTGGGCGCCGACCTTCTGCTGCTGACGCTTCAGGCCGTAGCGGCGCACCAGCTCGTACGCGACGACGACGCAGATGACGATGGTGCCCTTCATGACGTCGACGATCTCGAACGGGAAGCCGCCCTGGAGCGGCAGCACCGAGCCGGTGACGTCCAGGAACGCGAACAGCAGCGCCGCGAAGGCCATGCCGATCGGGCTGTTCCGGCCGAGCAGGGCGATCGAGATGCCCAGGAAGCCCAGACCGGGCTGGAAGCTCTGGCCGAAGTAGTACGAGTTCTGCAGCAGCTCCGGCAGGCCGATCAGACCGGCGATGGCTCCGGAGACCACCATCGAGATGACCACCATGCGCTTGACGTTCACGCCGGAGGCGGTCGCCGCGGACTCCGAGCGGCCGGTGGCGCGCAGGTCGAAGCCGAAGCGGGTGCGGGTCAGCACGAACTGGAAGACCACTCCGACCAGGGCGGCGACGAAGATGAAGCCCCAGAGCGTTCCGCCGGCCGTCTCCAGCGAGAAGAAGTGGCTGGACTGCGAGATCGGCTCGGTCTGGATCGAGTTGGTGGTGCCGCTGGTCTTCGGCGCGAAGATGCCGGGGACGAGCAGCAGACCGATGATCGCGGTCGCGATCGAGTTCAGCATGATGGTCGAGATGACCTCGCTGACGCCGCGGTAGACCTTCAGCAGACCGGCGATGCTCGCGTACAGACCGCCGACCAGCATGGCCGTGACCAGCAGCAGCGGGATCTGGATGAAGGCCGGCAGGTCCACCTTGGCGCCGACGAAGGCCGCGAACAGTGCCGCGACCTTGTACTGGCCCTCGACGCCGATGTTGAACAGGTTCATCCGGAACCCGAACGCGGCGGCCGCGGCGGCCAGGTAGTAGGTGGTGGACCGGTTGAGGATGCCCACCTGGCCGTCCGACTTGCCGGCGTACGTGATCATCACGTTCCAGGCGTCGAACGGGTTCTTGCCCGAAGTCGCCAGCAGGACGGAACAGATCGCGATGGAGAGCAGGACCGCGAGCACCGGCGCCGCCAGCGCGAGCACGATCCGCTCACCGCTGAACCGCTGGGCCAGGCCGGGCTTCGCGGCGGCGGGGTTGGGACTGGTCATGGGTTACTCCCCCGCCTGCGGGTCGTCGGCGGTGTCGGTGGGCTGGTGCCCGGCCTCGGCCTCGGTGCCCTCGGCCGCGACGGCCTGCGCCTCGGCGACGGCCTCCGGCTCGGACTCCAGGTGGCCGCTGGCGGCACCGGTCATCGCGGTGCCGAGGTCCTCGGCGGTGACGGTGGCCGGGTCGGCATCGGCGACCAGGCGGCCGCGGTAGATGACCCGGATGGTGTCGGACAGGCCGATCAGCTCGTCCAGGTCGGCGGAGATCAGCAGGACGGCCAGGCCGGCCCGCTGGGCGACCCGGATGTGCTCCCAGATCTGCGCCTGCGCGCCGACGTCCACACCGCGGGTGGGGTGGGCGGCGATCAGCAGCTTGGGCTGGTGGCTCATCTCGCGGCCGATGATCAGCTTCTGCTGGTTGCCGCCGGAGAGCGAGGCCGCGGTGACCTCGATGCCGGGAGTGCGGACGTCGTACTCCTCGACGATCCGCCAGGTGTCCGTGCGGGCGGCGGCCGGGTCGAGCAGCACGCCCTTGGAGTTGGGCGCCTCGGTGACGTGGCCGAGGATGCGGTTCTCCCAGAGCGGGGCCTCCAGCAGCAGGCCGTGCTTGTGGCGGTCCTCGGGGATGTAGCCGATGCCGGCCTCGCGGCGGGCCCGGGTCAGGGTGCCGGAGAGGTCCTTGCCGTCCAGGGTGACGGTGCCGGCGTTCAGCGGCAGCATCCCCATGACGGCCTCGACCAGCTCGGCCTGGCCGTTGCCCTCGACACCGGCGATGCCCAGAATCTCGCCCTTGTGGATGCGCAGCGAGATGTCGTCGAGGACGACGCGCTCGATGCCCTCGGCGTCGGTCTTGGCGATCCGCAGGCCCTCGACGTCGAGCATCACGGCGTCGGTGACGGTCGACTCGCGGCTCTCCGGGGAGGGCAGCTCGGCGCCGACCATCAGCTCGGCGAGCTGCCGGGCGGTGACGGCCTTCGGGTCGGCGTCGCCGACCGTGGTGCCGCGCCGGATGACGCTGATCGCGTCGGCCACCGCGAGCACCTCGTGCAGCTTGTGCGAGATGAAGATGACGGTGACGCCCTCGGACTTGAGCTCGCGCAGGTTGTCGAACAGCGCGTCGACCTCCTGCGGGACGAGCACGGCCGTGGGTTCGTCGAGGATCAGGATCTTGGCGCCGCGGTACAGCACCTTGAGGATCTCGACGCGCTGGCGGTCGGCGACGCCGAGGTCCTCGACCAGGACGTCCGGGCGCACGCCCAGGCCGTACTGGTCGGAGATCTCCTTGATCTTCGCCTTCGCCCTGGCACCGATGCCGTGGAGCTTCTCGCCGCCGAGGACGACGTTCTCCCACACCGTGAGGTTGTCGGCGAGCATGAAGTGCTGGTGCACCATGCCGACGCCGCGGGAGATGGCGTCGCCGGGGGTGTTGAACTCGCACGGCTCGCCGTTGATCGCGATGGTGCCCTCGTCCGGCTTCTGCATGCCGTAGAGGATCTTCATCAGCGTCGACTTGCCGGCGCCGTTCTCACCCATCAGGGCGTGCACGGTCCCGGTGCGGACGGTGAGGTTGATGTCGTGGTTGGCCACGACACCCGGGAAGCGCTTGGTGATGCCGCGCAGTTCGACGGCCGGTGTCGCCGTCCCCGCGCTGGGGGTGCCGTCCTTGCGCAGGGGGACGGGGTCGGATGCGGTGATGGCGGTCTCCTGGTGGTCTGGAGGCGCGTCGTTGCGCTCGGAGGGCCAAGGGGGAACGGAGAGACGGAACGGGGCCCGGGGGTACGCGTTGAGCGCACCCTGCCGGGCCCCTCCCGTGAACTGTGTGGATGCGTCGCCCTGCCGGGCAGGCGGCGGGCTCTGCGGCGTCCGGGACGCGCGGTGCTTACTTGACCGGCGCGGTCGGAATGGTGGTGGCGCCGGACTTGATCGCGTCGGCGGCGACCTTCAGCTTGTCCTGGATGTCGTCGATCTTGCCGCCGGTGGTGGCGAGCGAGACGCCCTCGGCCTTCAGGTCGAACAGCTTGACGCCGGTCGGGCTCTGGCCCTGCTTGACCGACTGGACGTACGAGAACACCGCGGTGTCGACGTTCTTGACCATCGAGGTCAGGATGCTGTTCTTGTACTTCGCCAGGGCCGGCTGGCTGGCCTGGTCGGAGTCGACACCGATGGCCAGGGCGCCCGACTTGTTGGCGACGGCCTCGATGGCGCCGTTGCCGGAGGAGCCGGCGGCGGTGTAGATGACGTCCGCGCCCTTGTCGAGCTGACCCTGCGCGGCCTCCTTGCCCTTGTCGGGCGAGGCGAAGCCGGTGAAGTCCGGCGGGGTGGTCAGGTAGGTGGTCTCGACCGTGATGCTCGGGTCGACGGACTTCACACCCGCCGTGTAACCGGCCTCGAACTTCTTGATCAGCTCGGACTGCACACCGCCGATGAAGCCGACGTGCTTGGCCCTCGACTTGTTCGCGGCGGCGACACCGGCCAGGTACGAGCCCTCCTGCTCGGCGAAGAGCAGCGAGGTGACGTTGGCCGGCTGGTCCTTGTCGTTCGAGTCGATGATCGCGAACTTGACCGTCGGGTTGTCCTTGGCGATCTTGTTGACCGCCGGCTGGTAGACGAAGCCGACCGCGATGATCGTCTTGTAACCCGCGTCGATCAGGTTCTTGAGACGGGTCTCCTTGTCGGCCTCGGCCTCGCCCTGCTTGGCCTCGGCCTCGGTCACGCCAACGCCCAGCTCGGACTTGGCCTTGTCGAGGCCACGGGCGGCGGAGTCGTTGAACGACTGGTCGCCGCGGCCACCGATGTCGTAGGCCATGCCGACCTTGAGCGAACCGTCGCCCGAGCCGGAGGAGGAGGAGTCGGTGCTCTTTGCGCCGCAAGCGGCGAGCGAGGCCATGCCCAGGGAACCCGAGAGCACAACCGCGGCGAGCTTCATTGAACGGCGCAAGGGGATATCTCCTTCTACACGCAACCGTTTGGCGTGGTCGGACGCCACCGTAACGCGCGTAGAACACGGTTGTGTTACGGGGTGCCGGAGCATACGGGTTGTTATCAAACCGTGGTCTGATGTTCTCCCCGGGGCTCTATCCCCCGCGCGGACGGTGATCCGAGGTCGGTTCGGTCAGTTTACGTAACCCCGACGGGACCCCGGATCCGGCCGTTCCGCTTCGCTCCGGCCGCACCGCCCCCGGACCTGCCGTCAGCTGCCGTCCGCCTCCAGGGCCAGCGCCGAGAACAGTTCCACGCCGATGCCGATCGCCCGCTCGTCCACGTCGAACCGGCCCTGGTGCAGGTCCCGGACCGTGGCGTCGCCGGGGGCGCGGACGCCGAGCCGGGCCAGCGCGCCCGGGGCGTGCTCCAGGTACCAGGAGAAGTCCTCGCCGCCCAGGCTCTGCTCGGTGCCCTCCACCACCACGGCGCCGTCCCCGCCGAAGCGGGCGTGCATCGCCCCGTCCAGCAGGGCGACCGAGACCGCCTCGTTCACCACCGGCGGCACCCCGCGGTGGTAGTCCAGCGTCCACTTGGCCCGGTGGGTCTCGGACAGCTTGGCGATCAGCTCGTGCAGCAGGTCCGGCGCCTCCCGCCAGCCGTCCAGCTCCAGGCAGCGGACGGTGCCCTCCAGCTCGGCGTGCTGCGGGATGACGTTGGGCGCGGAGCCGGAGGCGATCCGCCCCCAGACCAGGCTGACGCCCCAGCGCGGGTCCATCCGGCGGGCCAGCGCCCCCGGGAGGTCGGCGGCCGTCCTGGCGACCGCGGTGACCAGGTCCGTGGTCAGGTGCGGACGGGCGGTGTGCCCGCCGGGACCGTCCAGGTGCAGCACCAGGCGGTCGCAGGCCGAGGTGATCGCCCCGACCCGCAGGGCGATCCGGCCGACCTCCACCTTCGGGTCGCAGTGCACCGCGAAGATCCGCCCGACACCCGCCATCCCGCCGGCCTTGATGACGTCCAGCGCGCCGCCCGGCATGACCTCCTCGGCGGGCTGGAACACCAACCTGACGGGGCGGCGCAGCTCACCGGCGCGGGCGGCCTCGGCCAGCACCAGGCCGGTGCCGAGCAGCACCGAGGTGTGCACGTCGTGGCCGCAGGCGTGGGCCCGGCCGGGGACGGTGGAGCGGTACGGCACGTCGGTCTTGGCGTCGTCGATCGGCAGCGCGTCGATGTCGGCGCGGAAGGCCAGGAACTCCGTCCCCGGGGCCGTGCCGGGCGGGACGATGTCGACGAGCATGCCGGTGCCGCCGGGCAGCACCCGGGGTTCGAGCCCGGCGGCCGCCAGCCGGTCGCGCAGCAGCCCGGTGGTTCGGAACTCCTGGCGGCCCAGCTCCGGGTGCCGGTGCAGATCACGACGGAAGGCGATCAGCTCGGGCTCCAGCGCCCGGACCCGGTCGCGCAGATCGGCGGCGGGGCGTGGGACGGCGAGAGTGGTGCCCGGCTGAGCGGGCTCAGGACGGTTCATCTCGCCAATCGTAGGCCTGTTGGGGGGATTTGGCCCGACTTCCGGAAAACTAGTCCCCGGATGGGTGCATACCGGCCGGACACGTGGGTATGACATCTTGTTTCAGCCGCCTTCCCCGGGTTGCGTGCCCTGTGCAACGACCACCCCGGCCGACGGTCACGGCCCGCCACTTCCCCGACGACACCGACGGGTTGACGGCCGTTCAGCAGGACGTCAGAAGCGCTCCACCGGGGAGTACGTCCCCCACACTCCGCGCAGCGCGTCGCACACCTCGCCGACGGTGGCGCGGGCGGCCAGCGCCTCCTTCATCGGGTACAGCACGTTCCCCGTCCCCTCGGCGGTGCGGCGCAGCGCGTCCAGCCCCCGGGTGACGGCGCCGGCGGAGCGCTCGGCCCGCAGCCGGGCCAGCCGCCGCGCCTGCCGCTCCTCGATCGCCGGGTCCACCCGCAGCGGCTGGTAGGGCTCCTCCGTGTCCGACCGGAAGCGGTTGACCCCGACCACCGTCCGCTCCCCGGAGTCGGTCTCCTGCTGGAGCCGGTAGGCGGTGCGCTCGATCTCGCCCTTCTGGTAGCCCCGTTCGATCGCGGCCACCGCGCCGCCCTGCTCCTCGATCCGGTCCATCAGCGACCGCGCCGCGGCCTCCACCTCGTCGGTGAGCGACTCGACGGCGTAGGAGCCGGCGAACGGGTCCACGGTGGCGGTCACGTCGGTCTCGTACGCGAGCACCTGCTGGGTGCGCAGGGCGAGCCGGGCGGCCTTCTCGGTGGGCAGCGCGATCGCCTCGTCGTAGCTGTTCGTGTGCAGCGACTGGGTGCCGCCGAGCACCGCGGCGAGCGCCTGCACGGTGACCCGGGCCAGGTTGACCTCGGGCTGCTGGGCCGTGAGCTGCACTCCGGCGGTCTGGGTGTGGAAGCGCAGCATCTGCGAGCGCGGGTTCCGGGCACCGAACACGTCGCGCATGATTCTGGCCCAAATCCTGCGTGCCGCACGGAACTTGGCCACTTCCTCCAACAGCGTCGTGCGGGCCACGAAGAAGAACGAGAGCCGGGGGGCGAAGTCGTCCACGGCCATCCCGGCGGCGATCGCGGTGCGGACGTAGGCGATGCCGTTGGCCAGCGTGAAGGCGATCTCCTGCGCGGGATCGGCCCCGGCCTCGGCCATGTGGTACCCGGAGATGGAGATGGTGTTCCAGCGCGGGATCTCGGCCCGGCAGTACCGGAACACGTCGGCGACCAGCCGCAGCGAGGGCTGCGGCGGGAAGATGTAGGTGCCGCGGGCGATGTACTCCTTCAGCACGTCGTTCTGGACCGTGCCGGTGAGCGCGGCCGGCGCCACCCCCTGGGCCTCGCCGACCAGTTGGTAGAGGAGCAGGAGCAGGGCGGCGGGCGCGTTGATGGTCATCGAGGTGGACACCCCGCCGAGCGGGATGCCGTCGAACAGCACCGCCATGTCCTCGACGCCGTCCACGGCGACGCCCACCTTGCCGACCTCCCCGGCGGCGAGCGGCGCGTCCGAGTCGTAGCCCATCTGGGTGGGCAGGTCGAAGGCGACCGAGAGGCCGGTGCCGCCGCCCGCGATCAGCTGCCGGTAGCGGGCGTTGGACTCGGCGGCGGTGCCGAAGCCCGCGTACTGGCGCATCGTCCAGGGGCGGCCGGTGTACATCGTCGGATAGACGCCCCGGGTGTAGGGGTACTCCCCCGGCCGGCCCAGCCGGGCGCCGGCCTCCCGGCCGGCCAGGGACTCGGGACCGTACAGCGGCTCGATCGCGAAACCCGACTCGGCGCGGCGCGGTTCGGCTGTCACGGGGGTGCCTCCTCCGGAGCTGGGGAGCGGGTCCTCGCAATGTAGGGCCCGACCGGCCCGCCGCGGCGGCGACGCGGTTGAGATGATCGGGTGAACGACCGATGAGCCCCAGGGAGTGGCAATGACCGAGCAGAAGGTGGCCGTGGTCACCGGTGCCAGCAGCGGAATCGGCGCGGCGACCGCCCGCCGGCTGGCCGCCGAGGGCTTCGACGTGGTGCTGACCGCCCGGCGCACCGACCGCGTCGAGGCGCTGGCCGAGGAGATCGCCGCCCGGGGCGGTTCGGCCCGCGCGGTCACCCTGGACGTCACCGACCGGGCCGCGGTGGACGCCTTCGCCGCCGCGGTCGGCCGGGTCGACGTCCTGGTGAACAACGCCGGCGGCGCGATCGGCGCGGAGAGCGTCGAGCACGGGGACCCGGCCGACTGGCGGGCCATGTACGAGGTGAACGTGCTCGGCGTGCTGCACGTGACGCAGGCCCTGCTGCCGGCCCTGCGGGCCACCGGCGACGGCACGGTGCTGGTGCTCTCCTCGACCGCCGCGCTGGCCGCGTACGAGGGCGGCGGCGGGTACGTCGCCGCCAAGCACGCCGCGCACACCATCGCCGCCACGCTGCGGCTGGAGCTGTGCGGGGAGCCGATCCGGGTGATCGAGATCGCGCCCGGCATGGTGAAGTCCGAGGGCTTCGCGGTCACCCGCTTCCGCGGCGACGAGGAGAAGGCCGCCGCCGTGTACGCGGGCGTGGCCGAACCGCTCACCTCGGAGGACATCGCGGACACCGTGGCGTGGGCGGTCACCCGGCCCTCGCACGTGAACATCGACCTGCTGGTGGTCCGCCCCCGGGCGCAGGCCGCCAACCACAAGGTCCACCGCGCCTGAGCCCGGCCCGGCGGGCGGCCCCGGAGCAGGGGCCAAGATCGAACACGTCACCCCCCGGTGGTACACACGTGCGATGAGAACCTTCCGGGCCGCCCGCCCACGGGTCCTGCTGACCGCGCTGGCGGCAGGCACCCTGCTCCTCGCCTCCGCCTGCGACGACACCGCCGCGCCGGCCCAGGACCGGGCCGCGGGCACCACCGCGCCCGCCGCCGCCACCCCCACGGCCACCCCGACACCGACGCCCAGGCCCACCGGCGAGGCCGACCCGGCACTCAAGCCCTTCTACGGCCAGCAGATCACCTGGGCCGACTGCCCGGCCGACGCCCGGGCGGAGAAGGCCAAGATCGACATATCCGGCCTGCGGTGCGGCACGCTGCACGTCCCGCTGGACTACGCCGCCCCCGCCACCGACGCCCTCGACCTCGCGCTGGTCAAGTACCCGGCCGCCAAGCCGGACCAGCGGATCGGCTCGCTGATGGTCAACCCCGGCGGCCCCGGCGAATCCGGCGTCGGGATGGTCAAGTACGGCGCCAAGCAGTTCGCCGGCACCCTGCACGACCGCTTCGACGTGGTCGGCTTCGACCCCCGCGGCACCGGCGACAGCTCCCCGGTCGTCTGCTACGACGACAAGCAGCACGACGCCGTCAACCAGACGGACGCCTCCCTCGACCCGGCCGTCCGCAAGGCCGAGCACGTCAAGCAGGCCACCGAGCACGCCGCCGCCTGCCAGGCCAGGTCCGGCAGGCTGCTGCCCTTCGTCGGCACCCGCAACACCGCCCGCGACCTGGACGTGCTGCGCGCCGCGGTCGGCGACAAGCAGCTCAACTACCTCGGCATCTCCTACGGGACGTACCTCGGCGCGCTCTACGCCGAGGAGTTCCCGAAGAACACCGGCCGGCTGATCCTGGACGGCGCGGTCGACCCCGGCCAGGACCGGCTGGACCACGGGGTCGACCAGCAGGTCGGCTTCGAGAAGTCCTTCGAGCGCTTCGCCGCCGACTGCGTGGAGAACCACGCCGACGAGTGCCCGCTCGGCAAGGACGGCACCAAGGCCGCCAAGAAGGCCGCCGACTTCCTCGACGGGCTGTACGACCACCCGCTGACCACCAAGGACGGCCGCAAGCTCGGCCGCGACCAGGCCTGGACCGGCACCATCTCGCTCCTCTACGGCGACGAGACGACCTCCTGGAAGTACCTGCGCGCCGCCCTCGGCTGGGCGATGGTGCGCGACAAGGGCGACTACCTGATGGCCTTCGCCGACGACTACAACGGCCGGGACGCGGACGGCCACTACAGCCCGGTGGACGAGGCCAACAACGCGATCGGCTGCGCCGACGCCGCCCGCCCCGCGCCCACCCCCGAGCACGCCAGGGCCGCCGTGGACCGGCTGCTCGCCGAGGCGCCGCTGATGTCCAGGGGCGTCACGGTGGACGACTTCAGCGAGGCCGGCTGCGCCTACTGGCCGTTCAGGACGCAGGAGACGCCGCACACCGTCCGGGCCGAGGGCAGCGCGCCGATCCTGGTGGTCGGCAGCACCGGCGACCCGGCCACCCCGTACGCCTCGGCCGAGGCGCTGGCCAAGGGCTTCGCCAACGCCACCCTGCTCACCCGGGTCGGTGAGGGGCACGGCGCCTTCGGGAAGGGCAACACCTGCATCGACCGGGCCATGGAGGCCTACCTGACCGAGGGCACGATGCCGGCCCCGGGCACCCGCTGCGACTGAGTCCCGCGGACCGGACCGGCCCGGCCCGGTCCTCGGTGGACGGCGGCGCCGCGGCCGGCGGCAGGACGCGGGGAGGGCGCTGACGCGCAGGTGTCAACGTCACAACTTGATAGCTCGTCCGGATGAATTCGGCGCGCGCCCTCCCCAACTGATGACCGCTCAACTACCTTTGAGGCGCAGGTCGACCGGCGCCAACGCGCCCCTCGGCAGCCCCCATCCCACCCGTTCACCACCCCACTCCACCGGCACCTTCCCGCCCTCACGAGGAGGACCCGCTGGCCAGCGACATCCCGTCACAGCGGCTCGACGTCAGAACAGAGCCGACCCTCCTCGGGTTGCACCGCTTCAACGAAGCCGACGCCGGCGCTGCCGAGGAGGCCCTGCTGGCCTGCTGCGGCAGCCACCGCTGGGCCCTGCGGCTCACCGCACACCGGCCCTACCCCGACATCGAGTCCCTGCTGGCCGCCGCCAGCGAGGCCTCCTACGACCTCCGCCCGGCCGACCTCACCGAGGCGCTGGCGGACGAGAGCTGGATGCCGCAGCCGCTGCTCGGCATGCGGGCTCCCGGAAGCCAGGCCGCGCACACCGCGCTGCGGGCCGCGCACGCCGCGTACGAGGCCCGGTTCGGCCACGTCTTCGTGGTCTGCCTGGAAGGGGTCGCCCCGGAGGAGATGCTCGACACCGTGCTCTCCTCCATCCGCACCCGCCTCGCCAACGACCCGGACGAGGAGCGGCTGATCGCGTCCGACGAACTCCGCCGGATCGCCCTCACCCGCCTGGAGCACCTGGTCGCCACCCCCTCGGAGGCCGCGGCGCGCTGAGCGCACATCACCCACCCCGCCTCACCCACTCCTCTTCACCCTCGCGGGTGATCCCGCCCGCGAAACCGCCCGGACGAGTGAGGCCACGGCACCATCCGATCCGAACCGCCACCGAATCCGAACCCGCCCCGCCCCGCGCCCCTCACCCTCCGGCACGGGGTGCGGGCATGTCGTCACGCATCGTGACACCCTCGGGTTTGGTTCCCGCCCCGCTAGGCCAGAAGTGCCTGATTGATCACACCTGGGGCCCCCGGAGGCGGTTCACGGAAAGGCGTCGATAGGATGCTGGCGGCCGGTGGACCGTACCCGGCCGGGCTGACCGACACCGAAGCCGGCCGAGCCCCCAATCGCTTCCGGAGGGTTTTTCCGTGCCGGCTGGAACGCTGTACCGCGGCCGGGAAGGCATGTGGAGCTGGGTGGCTCATCGAGTCACCGGCGTCCTCATCTTCTTCTTCCTGTTCGCCCACGTCCTGGACACCGCCCTCGTGCGAGTGTCGCCGGAGTCCTACGACACCGTCATCCAGACGTACAAGACTCCGCTCGTGAACCTGATGGAGTACGGCCTGGTGGCCGCCATCCTGTTCCACGCCCTCAACGGCCTGCGCGTCGTCGCAGTGGACTTCTGGTCCAAGGGCCCGAAGTACCAGAAGCAGATGCTCTGGACCGTCGTCGGCGTCTGGGTCGTCCTGATGGCCGGTTCCTTCTACGGGATCCTCCAGCACACGCTGATCTCCTGGTTCGGGAAGTGAGCCGAGACATGTCCACGGAATACTCCGACGCCATCGTCGTCCCCTCCAAGCAGGCGCACACCGGCAGGGGACTGGGCACCGGCAACCCCGCCGACGCGTTCGTCATCGAGCCTCCGCGCCAGCGGACCAAGAAGACCCCGCGTCGCACCCGCACCAACTTCGAGATGCTGGCCTGGCTCTTCATGCGCCTGTCCGGTGTCGTTCTGGTCGTGCTGATCCTCGGCCACCTGCTGATCATGCTGGTGCTCGACGGCGGCGTCTCCAAGATCGGCTTCGCCTTCGTGGCCGGCCGCTGGGCCTCGCCGTTCTGGCAGGGCTGGGACCTCCTGATGCTCTGGCTCGCCATGCTGCACGGCGCCAACGGCATGCGTCAGGTGATCAACGACTACGCCGAGAAGGACTCGACCCGGCTCTGGCTCAAGGGGCTCATGGGCACCGCCACGGTCTTCACCGTGCTGCTCGGCACCCTGGTGATCTTCACCTTCGACCCCAACATCTGAGCCGCGAGCACCATCGACCATCGGCAGAGGCCAGAGGCGAGTTAACCCCCCATGCAGATTCACCAGTACGACACCGTCATCGTCGGCGCCGGCGGCGCCGGCATGCGAGCGGCCATCGAGTCGACGCAGCGCAGCCGCACCGCCGTCCTGACCAAGCTCTACCCGACCCGGTCCCACACCGGCGCGGCCCAGGGCGGCATGTGCGCCGCCCTCGCCAACGTCGAGGAGGACAACTGGGAGTGGCACACCTTCGACACGGTCAAGGGCGGTGACTACCTGGTCGACCAGGACGCCGCCGAGATCATGTGCAAGGAGGCCATCGACGCCGTCCTCGACCTGGAGAAGATGGGCCTGCCCTTCTCCCGCACCGAGCAGGGCCGGATCGACCAGCGCCGCTTCGGCGGTCACTCCCGCAACCACGGCGAGGCCCCGGTCCGCCGCTCGTGCTACGCGGCCGACCGCACCGGCCACATGATCCTCCAGACGCTGTTCCAGAACTGCGTCAAGCACGGCGTCGAGTTCTTCAACGAGTTCTACGTCCTCGACCTGCTGATCAGCGAGGGCAAGACCTCCGGCGTCGTCGCGTACGAGCTGGCCACCGGCGAGATCCACGTCTTCCAGGCCAAGTCGGTCGTCTTCGCCTCCGGCGGCACCGGCAAGTTCTTCAAGGTCTCCTCCAACGCCCACACCCTCACCGGTGACGGCCAGGCCCTGGTCTACCGCCGCGGCCTGCCGCTGGAGGACATGGAGTTCTTCCAGTTCCACCCGACGGGCATCTGGCGCATGGGCATCCTGCTCACCGAGGGCGCCCGCGGCGAGGGCGGCATCCTGCGCAACAAGGACGGCGAGCGCTTCATGGAGCGCTACGCCCCCGTCATGAAGGACCTCGCGTCCCGTGACGTCTGCTCCCGCGCGATCTACACCGAGATCCGCGAAGGCCGCGGCTGCGGTCCGGACGGCGACCACGTCTACCTGGACCTGACCCACCTGCCGCCGGAGCAGCTGGACGCCAAGCTGCCGGACATCACCGAGTTCGCGCGCACCTACCTCGGCATCGAGCCCTACACGGACCCGATCCCGATCCAGCCCACCGCGCACTACGCCATGGGCGGCATCCCGACCAACGTCGAGGGTGAGGTCCTGCGCAACAACACCGACGTCGTCCCGGGCCTGTACGCGGCCGGCGAGGTCGCCTGCGTGTCCGTGCACGGCGCCAACCGCCTGGGCACCAACTCGCTGCTGGACATCAACGTGTTCGGCCGTCGCGCGGGCATCGCCGCCGCCGACTACGCCAACGCCAACGAGTTCGTCGAGCTGCCCGAGGACCCGGCCGAGAAGGTCCAGGCCCTGGTCGACGGCCTGCGCGAGAGCACCGGCACCGAGTCCGTGGCGCAGATCCGCAAGGAACTGCAGGAGACCATGGACGCCAACGCGATGGTGTACCGCACCGGCGCCACCCTGAAGCAGGCGGTCGAGGACATCGCCGCGCTGAAGGAGCGCTACAAGAACGTCTCCATCCAGGACAAGGGCTTCCGGTACAACACGGACCTGCTGGAGGCCGTCGAGCTGGGCAACCTGCTCGACCTGGCCGAGGTGCTGGCCGTCTCCGCGCTGGCCCGCGAGGAGTCCCGCGGCGGCCACTACCGCGAGGACTTCCCGACCCGTGACGACGTGAAGTTCATGCAGCACACCATGGCGTACCAGGAGGTTGCCGCCGACGGCACCACCTCCATCCGCCTCGACTACAAGCCGGTCGTCACGACCCGCTACCAGCCGATGGAGCGTAAGTACTGATGAGCACTCCGACCGTGGAGAAGCACTCGGCCGCTCTGGACGCGGTCGAAGCCGGTGCCGTCCAGCCGATCACCGTCACCTTCCGGATCCGCCGGTTCAACCCGGAGGAGCACCCGGACCCGGTGTGGGTGGACTACCAGCTGACGATGGACCCGAAGGAGCGCGTCCTGGACGCGCTCAACAAGATCAAGTGGGAGCAGGACGGCACCCTCACCTACCGCCGCTCCTGCGCGCACGGCATCTGCGGCTCCGACGCCATGCGGATCAACGGCCGCAACCGGCTGGCGTGCAAGACCCTGATCAAGGACGTCGACCCGGAGAAGCCGATCACGATCGAGGCCATCAAGGGCCTGACGGTCCTCAAGGACCTGGTCGTGGACATGGACCCGTTCTTCCAGGCGTACAAGGACGTCATGCCGTTCCTCATCACCAAGGGGAACGAGCCGACCCGGGAGCGCCTGCAGTCCGCCGAGGACCGCGAGCGCTTCGACGACACCACCAAGTGCATCCTGTGCGCCGCGTGCACGTCGTCCTGCCCGGTGTTCTGGAACGACGGCCAGTACTTCGGCCCGGCCGCCATCGTCAACGCGCACCGCTTCATCTTCGACTCGCGCGACGAGGGCGGCGAGCAGCGCCTGGAGATCCTCAACGACCGTGAGGGCGTGTGGCGCTGCCGCACCACCTTCAACTGCTCCGAGGCCTGCCCGCGCGGCATCGAGGTCACCAAGGCGATCCAGGAAGTGAAGCGGGCGCTGGTCACCCGCCGCTTCTGAGCCCCGCCCGACACCCCGAAGGCCCCCGCCCGATCCTCCGATCGGGCGGGGGCCTTCGCCCGTTTCAGCGCAGGGCGCCGACGTCGGTCGGATCGCTCCAGCCGGAGAAGTACAGCAGGTGCCGGTCGGCGGTCTCGGCCCACAGGTCCGGACGGCCGTCCGCGTTCAGGTCGCCCGAGCTGCCGAGCGTCGGGTAGGCGGCGGCGGTGAAGCCGGTGGCGACGACGTTCGCCTTCGGGTCGGCGAGCGCGGAGAAGTCGCGGCTGCCGTCGGCCTGCTTCGGGATCGGATACGCGTGCAGTTCGCCGGTGGCCCGGTCGCGCGCCCAGAGGGCGAGGTCGCCGACGGAGTCGGGGCCCGGGGCGACCAGGTCGTAACCGGCCCACGAACCGTTGTCGGTGAGCTGCCGGGCGGTGGACAGACGGTAGGAGAAGCCCGGTTTGGCGAACAGCCAGAGGTTGCCGTCCTCGACGGTCAGCAGTGACGAGACCGTCCTGCCGTCCAGCGAGCCGATCAGCGCCAGCTGGTCGGCCTTGCCCCAGTCGGAGGCGAAGGTCGTGGGGCAGGCGGTGGCGGCACCCGCGGCGTTCTGGCAGTTGGTCGGCCGGCCCACCGACGTCTGACTCCGGGTGAACGAGAGGTAGTCCTGGTTGCTGTAGAAGTACAGGGCGGTCGATCCGTTCGCGTGGATCAGAAGGTCGTCCATCGGCGCGTGCGCGCTGGAGTCCCAACCGCGGTGCGGGAGTTGGTGCCCGGCCCAGGACGTCCTGTCCGGCGACCAGTCGGCACGGATCGTGGCGGACGGCACGGTGCTGCCCGAGCCCGTGCTGATGATCTGCAGGTTGCCGGCGGAGTCGGGCAGCAGGACGTCCGGAACACCGTCCCCGTCGACGTCTCCGGGAACCCTCGGCGGGTTCGGGTTCGAGGGGGCGGAGAAGGTGTAGCTGCCGTAGCTGACGTTGCCGGCGTTGTCGATCACCTGGAGGTTGAGGATGTTGGTGCCCCAGTCCAGGACACGCACACCGACGGTCGCCGTGCCGTCGGCCGCCGGCTTGACCGCGTCGGACGAGTCGCAGCCGCCGACGCCCAGCGTGCGGAAGCCGTACCGGATGCAGGCGACGCCGGACGCCTGGCCGCCGGCCGGCGCCGGGTCGAGCCCCGTGAGGACGAAGGTGCCGGTCTGGCCCGCGTACTTGGTGGCGGGGCCGCTCGCCGGGAAGTCGGTCGAGGAGGCCGTGACGGTCGGGCTCGTGGTGTCCACGGTGAAGCGGCAGTCCGCCGACGGGGCGGAGGCCTGGGTGTCCTGGAGGGCCCAGGCGTGCCAGGCGTAGCTGTGCCCGTCCAGCAGACCGGGGGCGTTGACGCTCGCCCACTGTCCGTAGGCCCGGGCCTCGCCGGTGTACACCGGGTCCTGGGCGCCCGTGGTCTCGTCCCGGACGCTGAACCGGGCACTGGTGCCGGTGACGTTCGCGACGAGCTTCGGACCGTACATGGTCCGTCCGCTCCAGAGCGGGACGGTGGTCGAGTCGCAGGCGCTGGTGACGTAGTCACCGCCCTGTTCCGTCCCGAGGACGGTCGGTGCCGTGTCGGCCACGGCCGCCGTCGGCACGGTGAGCAGGCCCGCGGCCACGGTCGCCGCGACCAGCCCCCCGAGCCCGCGTGAACGCGTGTGCTTCTTCAAGGAATCCCCACCCTCTGTCGGCAGATCTGTTCGAGACGTGCACGAGCGGTGAGGATCCTGCCAGTGGGGGCCGACAGTGGCAACGGGGATTCTCAGTCGGTGGCCGGGGTGCGGCGGGTGGTGGCGCGAAGGCCGCGCACGCCGATGGTGCCGACGGCGATGCCGAGGGCGAAGGAGGTGACGGCGAGGAGCAGGTGGACCCAGAAGAAGGCGGTGGGCTGGGAGTGGTCCCCGTTGGTGAAGGCCTGGCCGCCGGAGTCCTTCCAGAGGTTCTTCACGAAGGTCGTCCAGATGATGATCGACCAGACCCCGAAGGCGGTCAGGAACCAGGAGGTGCGGCGGCTGAGCTTCATGGGGGTCCTCGGCGTGTGAAGGCGGTGTGCTTCCCCAGTATGCGCGGGCCGCCGATCGGCGTAGGGCGGGCCCCTCCTGCGGTGGACGGGCCCCGGGGGGAGGGCGCCGGGAACCGTGAGTGGGTACGGTCTGCTGGTGCCCACACCCCGTCTCACGTTCGCGCGCCTGTGCGCCGCGGTCACCGCGGCCCTGCCGGTACTGCTCGCCGCCCCGGCGGGCGCGGCCCCGCAGCAGCCGCCCCCGTCGGTCGCGATCGGCGGCGAGCGGCTCGGGCTCCCGGGGGTGCAGGTCGCCCCGATGGCTGGCGCTCCGCCGCTGCCCTCCGACCTCACCGGCCAGTCCTGGATAGTCTCCGACGCGGCGTCGGGGGAGGTGCTGGCGGCCAGCAATCCGCATCTGCGGCTGCCCCCGGCGAGCACTCTGAAGATCCTGTTCGCGGACACCGTGCTGCCCAAGTTCGACCGCAACGCGGTGCACCGGGTGGCCGACGAGGAGATCCAGGGGATCGGCCCCGGCAGCAGCCTGGTCGGCATCAAGGAGAACCTGGACTACCGGGTCGAGGACCTGTGGCGCGGGGTCTTCCTGAGCTCCGGCAACGACGCGGTGCACGTCCTGGCGCACATGAACGGCGGGGTGCAGCAGACCGTCGCCGAGATGCAGACGCGCGCCGACACGCTCCAGGCCCGGGACACCAGGGTGATCTCCCCGGACGGCTACGACATGGACGGCCAGGTGTCCTCGGCCTACGACCTGTCGCTGTTCGCCCGGGCCGGTCTGCGCAACGCGGACTTCCGGATGTACTGCGCGACCCGGGACGCGATGTTCCCGGGTGCCGTCGACCGGAACACCGGCCAGCGCGGCAGCTTCGGGATCGCCAACACCGACCGGCTGCTGGGCAAGTACCCGGGCCTGATCGGCGTGAAGAACGGCACCACCACCAACGCCGGCTCGACCTTCGTCGGCGCCGCCGAACGCGGCGGCCGCACCCTGCTGGTGACGGTGATGCACCCGTCGAGCTACCAGAAGGTGTACGACGAGACGGCCGCGCTGCTGGACTGGGGCTTCGCCGCGGCCGGCAAGGTCCAGCCGGTCGGCCGGCTGGTCGACGAGCTCCCGCCCGGCGGCGCCGAGCCGACCGGCCAGGCCGGCGGCGGTGACGGCACGCCCGCGCCGCCGCCGCACCCCGCCGCACCGGCGGCCGCGGCGCCCACCGCGGCGGGCGGGGGCGGCCGGTTCGGCGTCGTCGGCTGGTCGGCCGTGGTGCTCGCCGGTGTCGCGCTCGGGTACGGCGCGCTGGTGCTGCGGCGCCGCTCCGCCGGCTGATCCGCCGACGAGGCCGAACCGGCTGATCCGGCAGCTGAACTCCGGCCCGCGGCAGGGCCCGGCCTCAGTCCTGGGGCCGGGCTTTCCCCTTTCCCTTTCCCTCCGTCTTCTCCTTCTTCCGGGCCCGGGCGGCCTGCTCCGCGGCGTCCGCCCGGGCCGCCGCCTCCGCCTTGTCGGCCGCTTCCAGCAGCGTCCGCCCGTGCGCCCTGGTCCGCTCCCGGGCGGCCTGCGGGTCGGCCGTCGCCGTCCAGGCCACGCAGTACATCAGCAGCCGGGAGACGAAGTTGATCCAGAGCAGCAGCGCGACCGGCGTGGCGAACGCCCCGTAGAGGCTCCGTCCGGCGATCGAGCCCAGGTAGGAGGCGAGCAGGATCTTCAGCAGCTCGAAGCCGACGGAGCCGATCAGCGCGCCCTGCACGAGGTCCCGGCGGCGCTGGTCGGTGATGCCGGGGAAGGGCGCCAGCAGGTAGGCGAAGAGCAGCATGTCGCACGCTATGGCGATCAGCACGCCGACGGCGGTGAGCAGGTACCCGCTGTTGAGGCCGATCGCGTCGGCGATCCGGCCGGCCAGCGTGGTCCCGGTGGCGGAGGCGGCCAGTGAGAACAGCGAGACCAGGCCGAGGCCGCCCAGCACCGCCACGTCCCAGGCCTTGCGCAGCACCGGGTTGCCCTCCTCCTGGGGCAGTTGCCACAGGTCCCGGATCGAGGTGCGCATGGTGTCCACCCAGCCGAGGCCGGAGATCAGCAGCAGCGCCCCGCCGACCAGCCCGACGGTGCCCGCGTTGGACACCAGGGCCGGCAGGTTGAGCGCGTCCGAGAGCCCCGGCAGCTGGTCGGAGATGTGCTTCTGCAGCTCGTGCACCCGGTCGTCGCTGAGCGCCGCGGCGGCGATCGCCAGGCCCACCGTGAGCAGCGGGAAGAGGGCGAGGAAGCCGAAGAAGGTGACGGCGCCGGCCAGCCGGTTGCCCCGGGCGGCGGAGAAGTACTCGTACACCCGGTACGGGCGGCTGCGCAGCACCCGGGCCACGAGCGGGCCGAGGACCGGCAGACGGGTCAGGAAGTCCACCCACCGGTTATACCGGCCCTGTCCCCCGAATGGGCGTCAGGCCCCGGGTGGGTGTCCCGTGGGTTTCGGCGGACCCGGCGAGGACCGGCAGGACGCCCCGCGGCTACCGCTTGACGAGTCGACGGGCCTTGGCGAGGGCGCGGACGGCCTGGTAGGCCCCGTAGCGGCCGTGGCTGAGCAGTTCGGTGCGCACGCCGTCCACGCCGGCCGGCGGCCGGTAGCCGGCCGGCCGCAGCCGGGCGCAGTGCCCGGCGGCCCGGCGGAAGTACTCGCGGCGGTCGCCGGGCGGGACCCGGCCGGGCTTGGAGACCACGGTGTTGAGGTGGTGCAGCATCCGGCCGTAGACGACCGGGCGCCAGCGCTCCAGGTCGGGGCGGCGGTCGAGGAAGGCGAAGACCAGGTCGTACTGGGCGAACACGTCGAAGTGCTTGCGGCTGGCGGTGGCCAGGATGTTGCCGCCCTCCTGGCGCTGGCGGTAGTGCACGCCGACCTGGTCGAGCAGGGTGATCCGGGCGGCGGCGAGCAGCGCCGGGTACGTCCAGGGGGTGTCCTCGTAGTAGCCGGCCGGGAAGACCAGCCGCTGTTCGGCGATGAAGCCGCGGCGGTAGGCCTTGTTCCAGACGACCTGGAGCAGGTCGAGCAGGTCGGGGCGGGCGTCGAGGTCGAAGACGTCCGGGGAGGCGGCGCCGAAGACGTGGGCGGAGGCGGCCCGGGTGATCCGGCCGTCGGCGTAGGTGCGGGCGTAGTCGTAAACCAGGATGTCCGGGTCACCCGTGGCGGTGAGCCGCTCGTCGATGCCCTTCAGCAATCCGGGGGTGAGTGTGTCGTCGCTGTCGAGGAAGATCACGTAGTCCCCGGTGGCGACCTCCAGGCCGGCGTTGCGGGCCCGGCCGAGGCCGACGTTCTCCGGCAGGTGCAGCACCCGGACCCTGGCGTCGGCGGCCGCGGCCTCGTCCAGCAGGGCGCCGCAGCCGTCCGGGGAGCGGTCGTCCACGGCGATCAGTTCGAAGTCCGGGCCGTCCTGGCCGAGTACCGAATCGAGGCATTCGGAGAGGTAGTCCTGGACCTGGTACACGGGGACGATCACGCTGAAACGGGACACGGACCCAGCGTAGTGGTCCCGGGGTGGGCGAGGTCCCCGGAGGTAGGATCGGGGGCGCACGTACGCACCGATCCAAGTGCGGCCAGGCCCCGTACGGGCTGCCACGCTCCTCCAGAGAAAGGCCTGCGTAGCCGATGGCTCCCCGCCTCTCCATCGTCGTCCCGATCTACAACGTCGAGCGCTACCTCGTCGAATGCCTCGACTCGATCGCCGCCCAGACCTTCACGGACTTCGAGTGCGTCATGGTCGACGACGGTTCGAAGGACGGCAGCGCGGCGCTCGCCGAGGCGTACGCGGCCGAGGACTCCCGGTTCCGGCTGGTCCGGCAGGTGAACAAGGGACTCGGCGCGGCCCGCAACACCGGCATCCGGCACATCGACCCGGACTCCGAGTTCCTGTGCTTCGTGGACAGCGACGACTCGATGCCGCCGAGCGCGTACGAGCTGATGATCAACACGCTGGACGAGACCGGCTCGGACTTCTGCACCGGCAACGTGCTGCGCTTCCGCGCCGTGGGCTACTACCAGTCCGGCGGCCACCTGAAGCCGTTCAAGGAGACCAGGCTCAAGACCCACATCACCGAGATCCCGGCGCTGGTCACCGACCGCACCGCGTGGAACAAGGTGTACCGCCGCTCGTTCTTCGACGGCGCCGGCCTGCTCTACCCCGAGGGCATCCTGTACGAGGACGCGCCGGTCAGCGTGCCGCACCACTACCTGGCCAAGAGCGTGGACGTGCTCTCCGAGCCGATCTACCACTGGCGCGAGCGCGAGGTCGGCGAGATGTCGATCACGCAGATGCGCACCAACCCCAAGGGCCTGATCGACCGGGTCGCCTCGGTCGAGCTGGTGCGCGCCTGGCTGATGAAGCAGACCGAGCCGCGCTTCGCCGAGTACCTGCGCTCCTACGACGAGAACACCCTCGTCGAGGAGATCCCGATGTTCTTCTCGTCCCTGGTGGAGGGGGACAAGGACTACCGGGACGCCTACCTCCAGCACGTCGGCCGGCTGCTCCGGGCGATCGGCTCCGACCACGTCGGCCGGCTGCGCGCGCCGGTGCGGCTGAAGTACCACCTGACCCTGTCGGGCCGGATGGACGAGCTGGTCGACCAGATCACGTACGAGCGCGAGAGCGGCGGCGGCGTCCAGGCCCGCGGCCTGCTGCGCCCGTACGCCGACTACCCGTTCCTGCGCGGCGGGCGCAAGAGCGTGCCGGCCGGGGTGCTCAAGCTGGACAACTCGCTGGTCATCCGCAGTCGGCTGTACCGGAGCGTCTGGGAGGACGGGAAGCTGCGGCTGACCGGGCACGCCTACCCGGAGCAGCTGGGCGCGGCCGGCAAGCACGACATGGTCCGCACCCTGGTGCTGCGCGAGGCCAAGGGCCGCCGGGTCATCGCGGTGCCGATGAGGACGACGTACAGCCCCGAGGCCACCGCGAGCTGCCAGCACGACCTGTACAGCTGCGACTGGTCCGGCTTCAACGTTGCCATCGACCCGAAGAGGCTCAGGCACCGCGGCCAGTGGAAGGACGGCAACTGGCGCGTCCTGGTGGCCGGCGCCGGCAAGGGCGGGGTCTACAAGGGCCGGATCTCGGCCGGGTGGAGCGACAGCGCGCAGTTCCTCCCGTCGCACTGGGTCGAGCCGGACGTGCGGATCGTGCCGTGGATCCGGGACAACTTCGTCTACCTCCGGGTGGAGACGGTCAAGGCCCGGGTGACCGGCCTGGCCGCGCACGGCGACCGGCTGGAGGTCTCGGGCGCGGCCCGCTCCGGCCCGAGCTTCGCCGGGGCGCGGCTGCGGCTCACCCACGCCGAGTCGGACCGCCACGTGACGTTCCCGCTGGAGCTGGGCGCTCCGGTCGGCTCGCTCCAGCCGTTCACCGCGCTCGCCCCGGTCGCCGAGCTGACCGCCGTCCGCGAGGCCTGGGCCGAGCTGGACCCGGTGGCCGCCGAGCGCAGCCGCGACCACTGGGACGGCTCCCTGCTGCTGGCCGACGGCAGCACCGTCCCGCTGGCCTGGGACGACCGCAACGCGCCCGAGCGGCTGCACCTGGCGCTGAACCCGCAGGCCCCGGTGGCCGAGCGCCGGGCGCTCTACTCCAAGCCCTCCCCCAACGGGCACCTCCAGTTCACCGACCAGGTGCTCCAGCCGCTGGTGGACGACGTGTCCTCGCGCGGCGCCGACGGCTTCCTGCTGAGCGGCTCGTTCCCGCTGCCCGGCGCGCACCGCTGGGAACTGGTGGTCCGTCACAAGTGGCGCGAGGAGGAGCACGCCTACCCGGTGGAGATCTCCGACGGCCGGTTCCGCACCGCGCTGCCCGCCGTGCCGACCGCCTCCTTCGCCGGCCGGGTGCCGCTCTCCCGGGGCACCTGGCACGTCGTCTTCCGCCCGGTCGGCGTGCAGGTGCCCGAACTGCCGGACGCCGCCGCGCTGGTCACCCCGGACTGCTTCGACGTCCTGCCGGTCGTGGTGGAGTCCCGCGGCAAGCGGATACTGCTGGAGCGTCGCGACCACGACGGCCTGTCGCTGGAATCGGACTCGGTGCTGCTGCCCGAGGAGCGGGCCGGTTTCCGCCAGCGCCAGCTGCAGAGCGTGGACTACCCGGCCGCCCGACGGCTGCCGGTGCGCGACACGGTGGTGTACCACACCGGCAAGTACGGCACGTACTCCGGCTCGCCCCGGGCCGTCCACGAGGAACTGGTCCGCCGCGGCCTGCCGCTGGAGCACCTGTGGGGCAACGACGACATGCAGGCCGAGCTGCCGCAGAGCGCGACCGCGCTGCGGTACCGCAGCCCGGAGTGGTACGAGGCGCTGGCCACCGCCAAGTACGTGGTGGCCAGCACCCACCTGCCCGACTTCTTCGTCCGCCGTCCCGACCAGGTGGTCGTCCAGACCTGGCACGGCACCCCGCTGAAGCAGATCGGCTTCGACTTCGAGAAGGTCTGGTTCACCGACTCCAAGTACCTCAAGAGCCTGGCCCGGGAGGTCCCGAACTGGAGCCTGCTGGTGGCCGGCAACCGCTGGTCGGCCCCGGTGCTGCGGCGCGCCTTCGACTTCAAGGGCGAGATCCTGGAGAGCGGCTCGCCCCGGAACGACCTGCTGTTCGCCTCCGACCGGGAGAAGACCGCCGAGCAGGTCCGGGAGCGGCTCGGCCTGCCCGAGGGCAAGAAGGTCGTGCTCTACGCGCCGACCTGGCGCGAGGACCGGCGCCGGCCGCAGGACGGCTACCAGATCGACCTGCGGATCGACCTGGCGGCGGCGAGGGCCGCGCTCGGCGACGACCAGGTGCTGCTGGTGCGCCGGCACCACCTGATGTGCGGCCAGATCCCGGGCGCCGGCAACGGCTACATCTGGGACGTCGGCAGCTACCCCGACATGGCGGAGCTGCTGCTGATCGCCGACGTGCTGGTGACCGACTACTCGGCGAGCGTGTTCGACTTCGCGGCGACCGGCAAGCCGATCGTGTTCTTCACCTACGACCTGGAGCACTACCGGGACAACCTGCGCGGCTTCAGCCTGAACTTCGAGGCCGAGGCGCCCGGCCCGATGCCGGCCACCTCCGAGGAACTCGTCTCCGTGCTCGGCCGGGTGGACGGGATCACGGCCGAGTACGCGGACCGGGCCACCGCGTTCCGCGAGGCGTACTGCGACCTGGACGACGGCAAGGCCGCCGCCCGGGTGGTCGACGCGATGCTCCGCAAGGAGTAGCCGCCGCGCCCGCTTGTGTCCGGGCACCTGTGCGTCCGGGCGGAAGGGACCGAAAAGGGCCCGGCGGAAAGGACCGGAACACCGGATCCGAATTCGAACCGGCGTTCCCGGAAATGCATTCCCCGGGGCATTCGAAAAAGCGTGCAATTGACCCCGGCGCCATTTCTGGATGGGATGTTGACTTCCCTTCCGAAGGGCTCCCACCGCCATGCCTGTGCTCACGCGGCTGGTCCTGCCGCACGCCGCCCCCCGGGTGACCGCCGGCCGCCCCGCCGAGGACGAGGACGTCGTCTTCGGGCTGCTGCGCGCCCGCTGGCACGGCCGCGGCCTGGAGCTCACCGGCTTCGCCCGCCCGAAGGGCCAGGACACCGCCCGCCCCGGCTCCGCCTGGACCTGGCTGACCCTGCGCCACCAGAACCGGTCCCAGCCGCCGCTGCACCTGCGCTCCCGCCCCCGCCGGATGCCCGAGGTCACCGACGACAGCGCCCAGTCCGAGCACAACCACGACTGGTCCGGCTTCACCGCGCTGATAGCACCCGGCCGGCTGCGCCGCGGGGACCACTGGCTGCTCGGCGACTGGCGGATCGAGGCCACGCTCTTCACCCGCCCCCGCCCCGCCCGGGTGCGCCGCCGGTACGGCGCCCTCGCCCCGCACTGGTGCGGCTCCGGCGAGTACCCGCCGGCCCACTGGGTGGACGACGGCGTCCGGCTCCAGCCGTTCTTCGCCGACGGCCGGCTGCGGCTGCGGCTGGAGCGCCCGGCCGTCCGGATCACCCGCGCCACCCCCGCCCCCGACGGCCTGGACCTGGGCGGGGTCGCCGACGCCTGCCCCTCCGGCACCGTGCTGCGGCTGCGCCACCGGGAGAGCGACGCGGTGGTCGAGCAGCCGCTCGCCCGCACCGGCAACACCTTCACCGTCCGGGTGCCGTACCGGCCGTTCACCGCCGACGGGCGGGGCAGCGGCAGGCTGGAGCACTGGGACGCCGAACTGCTGCGCCCCGACGGCGGCACCGAACAGCTCTGCCTCGACGAGCGCGGCGGCCCGGTGGCCGGCCAGCACCCGCTGCCCGGCGTCCCGGACCGGGTGCTCTACCTCAAGCACCTCGCCGACGGCCGGCTCCAGCTCTGCGTCCAGCCCGCGGCCGGCCTGGTCGACCGGATCGCCGTACGGGACGGCGGCTTCGAACTGTCCGGCCGCTGCCCGGACCCGGCCGCGGACCGGCTGCAACTGGTGCTGCGGCACGCCGGCTCCGCGAGCGAGGTCCGCACCCCGGTCGCCACCGGCCCGGACGGCCGCTTCCGGGTCCGGGTGCCCGCCGCCCGGACCGGCTCGGACGGCGTCGCGCTGCCGCTGCGCAAGGGCGTCTGGGAGGCCGCCCTGGAGCCGGTCGCCCGCCCCGGGGACGGCCGGCCGCTGCTCGCCGCCCCCGCCGCGCTGTCCGCCGTCCCCGCCGCCACCACCGCCGGCGGCAAGCGGGTCCTGCTGCAGCGCCGGTGGCACGACACCCTGGTGGTGGACTCCACCCCGGTGCTCACCGCCACCGAGCGCAGCGCCTGGACGCAGCGCCGGCTGCGCACCGAGCGCTACCCGGCCGCCCGCCGCGCGCCACTGCGCGAGGCGGTGCTGTACGACGTGTTCGGCGGCCGCGGCTACGCCGACTCCCCGCGCGCGGTGCACACCGAACTCGTGCGCCGCAACGCCCGGTTGGAGCACCTGTGGGTGGTCGACGACGCCCAGGCCGAGGTGCCGCCCGGGATCGTCCCGGTGCGCAGCTGGAGCCCGGAGTGGTACCGCGCGCTGGCCACCTGCCGGTACCTGGTCGGCAACACCCACTTCCCGGACTTCCTGGAGCGCCGTCCCGGCCAGGTCGTCGTGCAGACCTGGCACGGCTCCCTGCTGAAGCGGATCGCCCACGACGTCGAGAGCCCCTGGCTGGCCGACCGCGGCTACCTGGCGGCGCTCGACCGGGAGACGCCGCAGTGGAGCCTGCTGCTCTCCCCCAGCCTGTTCGCCACCCCGATCCTGCGGCGCGCCTTCCGCTACGCCGGCGAGCTGCTGGAGTCCGGGTACCCGCGCAACGACGTGCTCGCCCGACCGGACCCGCGGACCGTCGCCGCCGTCCGCCGCCGGCTCGGCGTTCCCGAGGGCCGGCGGATCGTGCTGTACGCACCGACCTGGCGCGAGGACCAGCAGCGCGGCGACGGCGAGGGCTTCCGGCTCGACCTGCGGCTGGACCTCGACCACGCCCGGCGCCTGCTCGGGCCGGACCACGTGCTGCTGGTCCGCCCGCACGCGCACGTGCGCGAACCGCTGCCCGGCGCCGGCGACGGCTTCCTGTACGACTGCGGGGACTACCCCGACCCGCAGGAACTGCTGCTGGTCGCGGACGTCCTGGTGACCGACTACTCGTCGATCATGTTCGACTTCGCCATCACCGGCCGTCCGATGTACTTCTTCACCTACGACCTGGAGCACTACCGCGACACCCTGCGCGGCTTCTCCTTCGACTTCGAGGCGAACGCCCCCGGCCCGCTGGTGCCGACCTCGGCCGAACTGCTCGGCGCGCTGCGCGGACTCGCCGACGGCGACGGCGGACCGCCGCCCGACTACGCCGAGCGCTACCGGCGCTTCCGGGCCGAGCACTGCGCCCTGGACGACGGCCGCGCGGCCCGCCGGGTGGTCGACCGGATGCTCGAACTCGGCGGCCGGGGAGGCCGGGAGGCGGGGCCGGGCGGGGAGGCCGGGCGGCGGGGCTAGGCGGGAATGCGGGGCCAGGAGACGCCCAGGTTCACCCGAACGGGTAGCTCCGCCAGGGCCGCCAGACCTCGTCCGCGCCGAACCGGGAGAGGCCGAAGCCCTCCACCGGGAAGTCCGCCCGGAAGTCGCGCGCCTGCTCGTACGCCTGGTCCAGCACGTCGTCCGACAGTCCGTGGGCGACCGTCACGTGCGGGTGGTACGGGAAGGCCAGCTCGCGGGCCAGCGGGCCGGAGCGGATGTCCGCCTCCAGCAGCCGGCACTCCTGGGCGCCCTCCTCGACCCGGACGTACACCACCGGGGAGACCGGGCGGAAGGTCCCGCTGCCGTGCAGCAGCATCCGGAACGGGCGGTGCGCGGCCGCCACCGCCGCCAGGTGCTCCTCGATCTTCGGCAGCGCCTCGGCGGGCACCTCGGTCGGCGGCAGCAGGGTGACGTGGGTGGGTATCGACCGGGCCAGCGGATCGCCGTGCCCGGCCCGGGCGTCCTGGACCGCCGCGCCGTACGGGTCCGGGACGCTCACGGACACGCCGATGGTGACGACCTCGGGGAGGTCGCCACCACCGGGCAGGTGCGTGAGGGGAGTCACCGCTTGGCGGCCGGAAGGAAGCCGATCCGGTCGTACACCGTCTCCAGCGTCACCGACGCCACCGCGCGCGCCTTCTCGGCGCCGATCGCCAGCACCCGGTCCAGCTCCGCCGGGTCGTCCAGGAACACCCGGGTGCGCTCCTGGAAGGGGGTGACCCACTCGGCGAACAGCTCGGCCAGCTCGGTCTTCAGGGCGCCGTACATCTTGCCCTCGAAGTGCTCGACCAGCTGGTCCACCGACCGGCCGCTGAGCGCGGAGTGGATGCGCAGCAGGTTGGAGACGCCCGGCTTCTCCTCCTCGTCGTAGGAGACGACGGTGCCGGTGTCGGTGACGGCGCTCTTGAACTTCTTGGCGCTGACCTTCGACTCGTCCAGCAGGCCGACCAGGCCCTTGGCCGAGGAGGCCGACTTGCTCATCTTGATGCCCGGGTCCTGGAGGTCCATGATCTTCGCCGTCTCCTTGAGGATGTACGGCTTCGGGATCGTGAACGTGGGGGCGTAGCGCGAGTTGAACCGCTCGGCGATGTCGCGGGTGATCTCGACGTGCTGGCGCTGGTCCTCGCCGACCGGGACGGCGTCCGCCTGGTAGAGCAGGATGTCCGCGATCTGGAGGATCGGGTAGGTGAACAGGCCGACCGTGGTGCTCTCGGAGCCGTACCGGGAGGACTTGTCCTTGAACTGGGTCATCCGCGAGGCCTCGCCGAAGCCGGTGAGGCAGTTCATCACCCAGGCGAGCTGGGCGTGCTCGGGCACGTGCGACTGGACGAAGAGCGTGCAGTGGTCCGGGTCCAGGCCCGCGCCGAGCAGCTGGGCGGCGGAGATCCGGGTGTTCTCGCGCAGCGTCGCCGGGTCCTGCGGCACCGTGATCGCGTGCAGGTCGACGACCATGTAGAAGGCGTCGTTCTCCTTCTGCAGGTCGACCCACTGGCGCACCGCGCCCAGGTAGTTGCCGAGGTGGAACGAGCCGGAAGTGGGCTGGATGCCGGAGAGCACCCGGGGACGGTCCTTGGCCGGACCGGTGACCGCTGCGTTGACCATGCGCGCCATTGTTCCAGTTCCACCGCTCGCTCAGGAAACCTCCGCCCCCGGAGGTTCGGCCAGTGTGACCGCACTCACCCCGACCCGGGCGATCCGCCGGCCCTCGACCTTGGCCACCGTCAGCAGCACCCCGCCGCCGCCCTCGACCGGAACGCGCACCTGGTCGCCGTCCCGGGGCAGCCGGCCGAGCGCGGCGACCAGGCAGCCCGCCACCGTCTCGTACGGACCCTCGGGCAGGGAGACGCCGGTCTCCTCGGCGAAGTCGCCGAGGTTGAGCAGGCCGTCCAGCTCGACGCCGCCGCCGGCCAGCCGGCGGGTGGGGGCGGCCTCCGGGCGGTCGTACTCGTCCCGGATCTCGCCGATCACCTCCTCGACCAGGTCCTCCAGGGTGACGATCCCGGCGGTGCCGCCGTACTCGTCCACCACGATGGCCAGGTGGTGGCCCTCCCGGCGCATCTCGCCCATCGCCTCCAGCACCAGCTTGGTGCCGGGCAGCAGCTTGACCGGGCGGGCCAGGTCGCGGACCTTGACGGCCTGCTCGCCGCGCGCGCCGTACAGGTCGCGGACGTGGACGAAGCCGACCACCGCGTCGGCGCTGCCCTCGACCACCGGGTAGCGCGAGTGCGGGGAGGTGTCGGCCTGGTGCCGCACGGCGGCCAGCGGGCGCTCGGCGTCCAGGAAGGTCACCTCGGTGCGCGGGACCATCACCTCGCGCAGCTGACGCTCTCCGGCGGAGAACACATCGGCGATCAACGCCCTTTCGTCGCTTCCGAGTTCGGTGTTGGCGGCGACCAGGCCGCGCAGTTCCTCGGAGCTCATCGAGCCGCGGCCCGCCGCCGGGTCGCCGCCGAGCAGCCGGACCATCAGGTTGGTGGAGTGGCCGAGCAGCCAGATCACCGGCCGCAGCACCACCGACATCACGTCCACCACCGGGGCGGCGATGACCGAGATGGACGCGGCGCGCTGCAGGCCGATCCGCTTGGGGGTCAGCTCGCCCAGCACCAGCGAGGCGTAGCTGATCACCAGGGTGAGACCGACCAGGGCCACCGCGTCGGCCACGCCCGCGGACAGCCCGGCCCGGACGAACAGCGGGGCGACCTTGCCGGACAGGGTGTCCGCGCCGAAGGCGGCCGACAGGAAGCCCATGCAGGTCACGCCGACCTGGACGGCGGCCAGGAAGCGGTTGGGGTCGGCCGCCAGGTGCGCGGCCCGCGCCGCGCGCCGGGTGCCGAGCCCCTCCAGCGTCCGGATCTGGCCCTCGCGCAGCGAGATCAGCGAGATCTCGGCGACGTTGAACAACCCGCCCAGCAGGATGAAGACGAGGACGAGCGCGGCGTCCCCGAGTGTTTCGTTCACAGCGGGCCAGTGTAGGACCGCCGCTGCCGCGAGGACCCGGACACGACGGCGGCCCCGCCCCGGCCGCGGGGGGGGGGGGCGGC
>NZ_JBHXTL010000015.1:58151-101299 GCF_042677365.1 Kitasatospora sp. NPDC127116 | reverse complement strand
GGGCGGCGGCGGTCGGGTGTTGGGTCAGGACGGTTCGTTCGAGGCGAGGACGCGGTCGAGGTACTCCTCGCGGGCCGTCTTCTCCAGCTTGCCGTCGAGGCTCAGCGCGCTGCGCAGCGCGTCAGCGCTGACGTCAGCCGGGATCTTCAGACGGGCTTCGGCCTCGCGCTGGATCTCGCCGAGGGTGTGCTGTGCGGAGGCGGGGTGGTGGCAGATGAACCAGTCCAGCATCTTGGCCACTGGCGGGAAGCGCTCTGGTCTCTTCATCCTGCCGCGAGCGGCCGCCAAGCGCGCGGCATGGACCCCACGGGCGGGGCGTGGTAGCTCCGGTGCTCCCGGCCGGTCCCAGGGGGTAGGCGCGACTTGCGGTCTCCCTCCGTGACCGTGCCCGCCGACGGACCCACGGGTCGCTGGTCCGCCCGGCGCCCTACATCGCGGCACCTGCCACGACCGTCGATGCCGGGGAAGGCATCGTGCCCCGGCGCCACGCACGGCGCGTCGGTCGAGGCGTGTAACGCGCTGCGGACCGGGCAGACGGTGGCCGGACGTCCTGCGGTCTCGCTGGGTCGGGCCGCCGCTCGCGGCCGACCAGTGGCGCCGGGCGCCCGGGGGTGCCGCTGACTCGTCCGCCCGGATCTGGCTGGGCCGGAGTTTTGTCTGGAGGACCAATGAGCAAGTCCAACCCTGTGCGCAAGCTCGTGGGCGCCGTGACGGACGCTGTCTCGGGCAAGATGGATCACGGCCGGCCGGAAGTGCCGGGCGCGCCCGGCGTGCAGCCGCCGCCGGTGGCGGAGCCCACGGAGCCGCGCGCCCCGCTGCCGCCCAAGCCCGACCAGAGCCCGCCTGCCGTCCTGTCAGCGACCGGCCGAAGAGGTGGCGGGGCCGAGGATGCGCGCGCGGCTTCTTCCGTCAGGCGAGCAGCTTGAGGAGAGCCCGGTGCCGCGCCGCCGGCCGTGTTGTCAGGGAGACGGCGTCCTATATCTGGGCACCACCCCGGCGGTGTGCCGGGCCTCCGACGTCAATCCCAGACTCATCGAGCCCTACGGGCGGACCATCGCCGTCGCGCTGGCCGGCCTCGTCGCGGACCCCGCGGGCCCAGACTTGCCGGGCGGCGGCGAGACTGTCGAACATGCCGTCCTCGACCTGCTGCATCACCGCCGGAGCTGTCCAGTGAGGCCCTATGCCTTGCTCGACCTCGACCCGACCGCACGGAGCCGGTCGACCCGACCGAACCGGTGGCCCGCTTGCATCCCGCCGGTCGCCCGGCGGCCCGGCTGTTCCTGCGGCGGCTGCTGGCCGGGCGGCGTACGGCGGCTCTGGAGGAGTGCGGCCGGGAACCCGCCGCCCGCCGGCCTGCGAGGTGCGGTCGCAGGCCCCACCGGGACCGCCCTCAGGGGCAGCCGGAGACCCACTGCCGCGACACCGCTCTGCCGCTGCGGCCCGAGGACGGCACCGTGCTGTTCTGGACCGACGGCCTGCTGAACCGCCGCGACGAGGGCACTGTCCGCCCGGACCGGCTGCTGCGCGAGGCCGAGAAGCGCGGCACCCGCGAGCTGGCGGACTTCCTCGACCGCATCGCAGCCCGCCTCGGCGGCCCCAGCTCCGACGACGACAGCTACCTGCCGGCCGCCCGGCTCCGGGCGGGGTCGAGGCGTTAGCGATCGCGGATCCGGGGTAGCCGCAGCGGCAGACCGCGGGGACCACGTTGCGAGGAGGCGGACGGCATGGACGGACGTGAGCAGATGGAGCTGCGCGGGATCGAACGGGGGCTCCACCGCGACCGCGTCCTGGAGCTGCGGCTGCGCGTCGTCGGGCTCCGCCTGCGCGGCCGGGCCTGGGACGTGCTGCGCGGCGTGCGGCCGCGGACCGTCCTGGCGCTCGCGCTGCTGTCGCTGGGCCTGCTCGGGGCAGGCCTGGGGACGTCCGAGGCGCCGTTTCTGTGGGTCTTCACGGGCTGCTGGGCCCTGACCCTGACCATCGCCTTCGCGGTGCTCTGTGCCTGCGCCGACGGCTGCCGGGAGGAGGGGTGAACGCGCTGCCCACGCCGCGCGGTCCGCTGTCGGCTGCGGTGTCGGCCCTGCTCACCTCCGGACCGCCAGGAGCGGGCCGTCCGCTCACACCGTCCGGCCCGCCCACCGAGCCGTGGGGCGAGGACCACCAACTGGCCCTGCACCTGTGCTACGAGCTCCACGACCGCGGGCTGCCCGGGGTCCCGGACGGCTGGGAGTGGGATCCCGAACTCCTGAGATTCCGGAAAGAGTTGGAGCAGCCTTTCCTGGCCGCGGTGCGCGCGGAGGCGGAGCCCGTGCCGCCCTTGAGGGAGGCGTTGGAAGCACTGCTCACCGAGCCGCCCGACGGCACCGGCCCGTCGCACTACCTGCTCGCCGAGGGCGAGCGCCGGCACGCCCGCGAGTACCTGGTGCACCGCTCGGTCTACCACCTCAAGGAGGCGGACCCGCAGCTGTGGATGCTGCCGAGGATCCACGGGCCCGCACAGGCGGTGCTGACGGCGATCCTCTACGACGAGTACGGTGCCGGACGGCCGGAGCGGGCCCACGCCCGGCTGTTCGAGCGGATGATGGTCGCCTTCGGCCTCGACCCCGGCTACGGGCACTACCTGGACCTCGTGCCAGCGCCGACCCTGGCCGTGGTCAACTTGATGACGCTCTTCGGCTTGCACCGGGCGTTGCGCGGCGCGGCCGTCGGGCACTTCGCCACCGTGGAGGTCACCTCGTCGCCCGGCTCCGCCCGCTTGGCGGCGGCGTTGGAACGGCTCGGCGGCGGCCCGGACGGCACCCTCTTCTACCGGGAACACGTCGAGGCGGACGCCGTCCACGAGCAACTCGTGCGGCGCGGGGTCATCGAGGAACTGGTCGCGGCCGAGCCCGAGTTCGCCCGGGACGTGGCGTTCGGCGTGGCTGCGGCCGGGGTGGTCGGCGGGCACTTCGCGGACCACCTGCTCGGCCGCTGGCGGGCCGGACGCAGCTCGCTGCGCTCCCCGCTGCCGGACGGCACGGGGTGAGCCGGGCCCGTCCGGGCCCCGGCCCGGACGGTCAGCCGGCCCTGGGAGCCGGACCTCCAGGTGCTCGGAGAGCACCCGCGTCTCCAGTGCCGGCTGGGGCGCGGTGGCCGGGCCATGTACGACCTCGCCGTCCCGCAATCGGAACTCGCTGCCGTGCCACGGGCAGCGCAGGCAGCCCTCCACCAGTTCGCTCTCGGAGATCGGCCCTGTGCGGCACGGCCGTCCATGGAGAACTTCACCGGCGTGATCAGCGATGTACGCATCTGGAGCCCTGCCCGCCAGGGGTCTTCAGGGTGCAGGCCGGCTGGCGCAGTTCCCAGGTCCACGGCGCGGCGGTCTCTCGGACCACCAAGAAGGCCGCCCACCAGTACGCAACAGTGAGCCTGCTGGGACACATAGCTGGCATCGAGCCGGTCGAGCAAACCGGCTCGGTGTCGGGCTGGGTGTCAGCAGCGCGCGGTACGCGAGCGATCCGCTTCCCGAGCAGGCACGGGAGCTGTCCTTCGCCGACCGCCTGCAGCACGTTCTGGAACTGCCGCAATTCGCACCCGCTGTGGTGGCGGAGGTGGTCGCACGCATTGCCGCAGGTGCGCTCATCCCCGGGACCTTCACGCGGTGCTGTTTGCGGCGGTCTCCTCGGCCTGGGAGCCGGCGTGCCGAGCCGTCCTACAGGCTGCCGCGGCGGAGCCTGGCACAGCGGTGGCCTTGCTGACGCTCTACCAGTCGATGGGCAATCGCCCCATGACCGGCAGCGGCAGCTGGGCCCAGGTGCGGCCGTCGAGTAGGCGGCCGCCGGCCTTGGGGGTGTGCCCGCCCCACTGCTTGAAGAAGAACGCCACCTCGCCCTGAACACAGGCGTCGCGGATGTCCCGGGTCCAGGCCGCCTCCATGGGGCGGTACCCCGGCCCGGACTCACCACCGGCAATGACCCAGTGGATGCCGCCCAGCTCCAGCCCGTCAAGTGGGCCCAACAGCGGCTCGCAGGACAGGAACCGGACAGCGGCGGGCACTACGCGAAGGTCGTCCACCCGGTCGAGTTCCTCCGCGCTCTCCACGGACACGCCCATCCACACGTTGGAGGGCCACTCCAGCCGGTCCGCCACGCGCCGGAGCCGGCGGGCCCGCTTGGGTCAGCACCTGGTACGTGTGCTGCGGCGTGTCCGCCATCACGGCGAAGACCCGGCGCACGAAGTCCAGCGGGACCCGGGCGTGGAAGAGGTCGGACATCGAGTCGACGAAGACCGTCCGCGGACCGCGCCATCCGTACGGAGCCCGCAGAACGTCCGGGTGGAGCGTGAGATCGAAGCCGGGCCCCGACGTCCGCGGATCACCGTCGTTCTGGTACTTTGCAGCGCCCATCGCCTTCAACCGCTTCGCCAGCGTGAGCGCGTAGCAGTTGTCGCAGCCAGCCGACACTCGGTCACACCCCGTCGTGGGATTCCACGTCACCTCCGTCCACTCGATCCCGCTGCGCTCGCCCGCTGCCGCTCCCGATCTCCGTCGTGCTCTGCGGCCCCGCCCCCGCAAGCGTCCGCGTCCCGTGTTCGGGACAACCCTCCTCCGTCGCCGGAGCCCTGTCGAACCCGGCAGGTCACAGCTCCGCACTCGCCGGGGACGCCTATCACCGGCCGACGGCTCGGCCAAGCTGTCCGATCCGGCGACGATCGGTCGCCCCGTTGTCCGACGGGTGCTCATCGCCCCCCAGGGAGAAGCACTCATGCCCGAGCAGTTCATGACCGTCAAGCAGACCGCTGCCTACCTGAATATGTCTGTCGCCTGGGTGTACCGAGAGGCGCCGCGGGTCGGGCTGAGCCCCTACAAGTTCGGCCGCGGACCGAACGCGAAGCTCCAGTTCAAGCTGTCGGAGGTCCAGGCGTGGGTGAAGCAGCAGCGGATAGCGGGGGTCTCACGGCGTTCGCGCGTGACGGAGGGCCTGCCCTGGGTAGGGCAGGCCCTCCGCGTGTTCAGGTGGCCAGGCCGAGGTCGAGGAGTTGGGCGGCTCGGCTGAGCGAGCCGGGCATGAGGTGGCGGTAGATCCCGAACGTGATGTCGATGCTTCGGTGGCCCATCCACTCCGCCACGTCGGTGATCGCTATGCCGTTGCTGAGGCAGTTCGACGCAAAGAAGTGACGGAGGCCGTAGAGCACCATCCCTTCCGGGATGCCGGCGAGGCCGGACTTCTTGATCCGCCGCCACTGGCGGTCGATGACGTAGTGCGGCATAGCCCGGGTGATGTCCACGGGGTTGCGGGAGGAGGTACCCGTCCACGGTTCCGTACGTGTCGGCGTACTCCTCGATCGAGCGCCGGGTGCGGGCCGGCAGTGGGACGTCCCGGTACTCGCCGGCCTTGCGGTGCTTCAGACGGGCGTAGGACCGGGTGGTCTGGTTGACTTGCTCGGTGACCCGGTAGACGTCGTCGGCGACGATGTTGTTGATGTTGACGGCGTACGCCTCTCCGTTGCGCAGACCACAGCCGCTCATGAGGTTGGCGATCAGACGGAAGGTGTCGGCGCCCGCATCCCGGATCTGGTGCAACTGAGAGAGCGACGGGATCACCGCACGCTTCGGGTCGTACTGCGGCGACTTGACCCCGTCGAGCGGGCTGCCCTCGTAGAGGCCGAGCCTGTGCGCGTCGAGCAGGATGGCCTTCAGGCTCATGAACGCGTTGGCCTGGGTGGCCAGGCCGACGCCGTTTCGCTCCATGTCCTGGATAAACGCTTCGACGACCTTGTGGTCGAATGTGCCCATGCGGCGACTGCCGAAGGCGGGGAGGAGGTGGATCCTCAGAAGGGAGTCGACGTTCCGCAGCGAAGTGGGACCCAGGTCGCGCTGACTCTTGAGCCACTCGGCGACGTAGTCGGAGAAACTCATCCCTCCGTACTTCTGGACGCGCTCGGCCTTGCGCTGGCTTTGCGGGGAGTTCTTTCGCGCGTGGTACACCTCGGCGAGACGGGTCTTGGCCTTGTCCTGAGTGGCGAAGCCGGACTCCTCCGTCTGACGGCCCGCCGCGTTGCGGTACCTGATCTTGTACTCGTGAGGGCACTTGCTCCAGCGGGACTCGGGGTGCTCGCACTCCTTGAAGAAGCTGCCCATGCCGCGGGTGAGGCCTGTGGTCGCCATGGTGGTCGGAACCTCCGGGAGTCTTGCTGACGTTTTGCTGACTCCGGATGGTCGATCATGCCCCTGAGCTGGGCGGAAACGTCAGTTCCGCTATATCCTGCGCAAGGTGATCTGGATGGTCCCGGGCTTCACCGTCGACGCCTACCGGGACCGGCTGCGCGAGCTGGACGCCCGGATCCGGGCCGAGGGCCTGTTCGTGGCCCACTCGGCGCGCTTCCTGATCGAGGCGCGCAAGCCGTAGCCGTAGCCGTAGCCGTAGCCGTAGCCGTAGCCGCGGCCCGCCGGACGCCGGCCCGCCGGGCAGGGGACCGGCGGGCCGGCGTCGGAGCTCAGGACTGTGCGACCAGGTCCAGGTACGCGTCGTGCCAGAGGTCCTCGTCCCCGTCCGGCAGGAGCAGCACGCGGTCGGGCCGGAGGGCCTCGATGGCGCCGGGGTCGTGGGTGACCATCACGATCGCGCCCGGGTAGCTGCCCACAGCCGTCAGGACCTCCGTGCGGGAGGCCGGGTCGAGGTTGTTGGTCGGCTCGTCCAGCAGCAGGACGTTGGCGCCGGAGTGCACCAGGGCGGCCAGGGCGAGCCGGGTCTTCTCACCGCCGGACAGCACCCTGGCCGGCTTGTCGGCGTCGTCTCCCCGGAAGAGGAACGCGCCGAGCACGTGCCGCAGTTCGCCGTCGGTCAGGCCGGGCGCGGCCGCGGCGAGGTTGTCGCGCACGCTGAGTGCCGGGTCGAGGGTGTCGTGCTCCTGGGCGAAGTAGCCGAGTCGCAGACCGGAGCCGGGGACGACGCGGCCGGAGTCCGGTGTCTCCCGGCCGGCCAGGATGCGCAACAGGGTGGTCTTTCCGGCCCCGTTCAGGCCGAGCACGACCAGCCGGCTGCCGCGGTCCACGGCCAGGTCCAGTCCGGTCAGCACCGGCCGGCCGCCGTAGGACTTGGCGAGGCTGATCGCCCCGAGCGGCATCCGGCCGCACGGGGCGGGCTCGGGCAGCCGGATCCGGGCGGTGCGCTCGGCCTGCCGGACGGGTTCGAGTTCGGCGAGCATCCGGTCGGCCCGGCGGGCCATGCTGCGGGCGGTGGTCGCGGTGGCGACGTTGGCCCGCATCCGGTCGGCCTGCGCGTGCAGGGAGGCGGCCTTGCGTTCGGCGTTGGCCCGCTCCCGGGTGCGACGGCGCTCGTCGGCGGCGCGCTGGGTCAGATAGGTCTCCCAGCCGGTGTTGTGGACGTCGATCGTGGCGCGCTGCGGGTCCAGGTGGAAGACCCGGTTGACGGTCTCCGCGAGCAGGCGCAGGTCGTGGCTGATCAGTACCAGCCCGCCCTGGTGGGTGGCGAGGAAGCCGCGCAGCCAGGCGACGGAGTCGGCGTCCAGGTGGTTGGTCGGCTCGTCCAGCAGCAGGACGCCGTGGTCGGCGAACAGGATGCGGGCCAGCTCGACCCGGCGGCGCTGGCCGCCGGAGAGCGTGCCGACGGGCGAGCCCATCAGGTGGGTGGGCAGGCCGAGCCCGGCCGCGACCCGGGCCGCCTCGGCCTCGGCGGCGTAGCCGCCGCGGGACTGGAACCCGGCCTCGGCCCGGACGTACGCGTCCATCGCCCGGCGTTCCTCGGCCGGTGACCCGGCGCGGGCCATCGCCGCCTCGGCGGCGCGCAGCGTGCGGACGGCGGTGTCCAGGCCGCGGGCGGACAGGATGCGGTCGGTGACGGTGACCGACGGGTCGGCGGCGCGGGAGTCCTGCGGGAGGTAGCCGACGGCTCCGGTTCGGGTGACGGTGCCGGCGGCGGGTGCCAGCCGCCCGGCCAGGGTGGCGAGCAGCGTGGTCTTGCCGGCACCGTTGCGGCCGACCAGGCCGATCCGGTCGCCGGGGGCGATGTGCAGGGTGACGTCGGACAGCAGGAGACGGGCGGCGACGCGCACGTCGACACCACGGGTGGTGATCACGGGATGACGCTCCGAAAGGGCTAGCGAACAGACGGGTGGCGTGGAAGCGGTCCGTCGGCTAGGAAATTCGGGGCGTTGACATGGGGCCACGGTAGCGGGAGGGGTGGACCGGACGCATTCGAATTAACGGGGCGGCGCGGGGTGGTCGGCCGCGGCGGGGCCCAGAGGGCAGGCCGGTCCGCCCGGGGCGGTGCGGTTTCGGCCATGCCGGAGGCGGATGGCGCGCGGGGCCTCCTTGTCATGGTCGCGGCGTAATCGCTTGCATGTCCGCATGGGCCGACGCGATCTCGTACTCCTGACCGACCACAGCTCGACCGAAGGCAGCCGGCAGGTGCTCGCCGCCGCCGCGCGGACGCTGACCGGCCGGGAACCCGTCCAGCTGGACGCCCGGCACTTCATGACCGGCGGCAGCGGTCTGATCGAGGCCGACGACGCGGGCGGAATCCGGCTGGAGGCGGGCGGCCGGGCGGTGACCGCCGACACGGTGATCGTCTACGAGATCCCGCCGCACCGGCGCCGCGCGTTCGAGGGCTGCCAACGGCGGCTGCGCGGCTTCGGCGCCCGCTCGCTCGGCACCGACGCCGAGGCGTGGCGGGCGGCCACCGAGAAGGACGCCACGGTCGCGAGCTTCGTCCGGGACGGCGTGCCGCACATGCCCAGCATCGCGCTCTCCAGGCCGAGCCCGGAGGCCGCCGCCGACGCCTTCGCGGCGCTCGGCGGCGACGTCTGGGCCAGGCCCTGCATCGGGATGGGCGGCGACGACGTCTTCCACGTCACCACCCACGCGCAGCTCGACACCGCCGCGCGGCACTACGCCCGGGCGGGCGCGGACTGGCTGATCGCCCGCGACGCGCGGAACGTCCTCCCGGACGGGCGCCGCCACCAGTACCGGGTGGTGGTGCTGCAGGGGCGCGTGGTCCGGGTCGTCGAGCACGTCCAGGCGGACCCGGACGCGCCCTGCAACGAGAGCCGGGGGGCCGTCTCCACGCTGCTCGACTACACCGAACTGCCGGACGGGCTCGCGGAGTCGGCCGTCGCGGCGGCCGCCTCCACGGGCCTCGACCTCGCCGGGGTGGACCTCGCCGCCGAGAGCGGCGGCGTGGTCTTCGAGGTCAACGTCCACCCCGCCTTCGGCCGGCGCGGCCTGGAACAGGTGGCGCTGCCGTACGTCGCCGCGCACCTCGGCGAGTAGCGCCGGGGGCGTCGCGCCGGTGCCTGGAACACCCCGTCGGTGCCCGGAACGCCCTAGTGGTGCCCGGACACCCCGCCGGTGCCCGGAAGGCCCCGGTGCCCGACTCAGGCCCGCAGGACCGCCGCGAGCACCGAAGGCCGGAACAGCGCCGACGGTGGCGCCACCAGCGACATCACCTCGTGGAACACCGCGGTGACCGCCGTGTCCAAGGTGCTGGCCGCCAGCACCTTGTCGAAGAAGCTGTGCTGGAGCCCGATCAGGGCGCCGGAGGGCGCGCCGGTGGTGGCGGGGAAGCGGGCGTCCTCGGCGCAGGAGATCACCCAGGGGATCTTGGACGCCACCGCGACGGCGCGCCGTGCGGCCCGGGCGGTGGCGTGTCCGATGCCGCCGTGCCGCTTCGCGGTGCGGCGGAGCTCCCGGGCGCAGAACAGCGCGACGGTGACGCCCTGCCCGTACACCGGGTTGAAGGTGCTCGCGGCGTCGCCGACCACCACCAGCCCGTCCGGGCAGCTGCGCTCGTAGTGCCGGCGCACGCCCGGGCCGGGGTGGAAGCCGCGGACCTCGCCCGCGGGTTCGGCGTCCCGCAGCATCTCGTGCAGGAGCGGGTCGCGCAGCAGGCGCAGGTGTTCGGTGAAGCCCTCCTCGCCGGCCGCCGGCTCGGCGCCGCGCATCCCGGCGAGGCTGACGATCCAGCGGTCGCCCTCGACCGGCAGCAGCACGCCCATGCGCTGCGCGTCCGGCGCCTTGGTCTGGAGGTAGGCCGCCCGGCCGACGGTCTCGGACCCGTCCGGGCGGTGGAACATCCGGGAGGCGTACGCGACGCCCGCGTCCACCCGCTCCTCGGGCACCGGCGGGCAGCCCAGCTCGGCGAGCCACTTCGGCACCGAGGTCGAGCGGCCCGTCGCGTCCACCACCAACTCGGCGGGTATCTCCCGGACTTCGCCGCGCTCCTGACCGCGCTCGCGGACCTTCACCCCGGTCACCGTGGTCGCCGTGCCGAGCAGTCCGACCGCGTCCGTGCCCTCCAGGAACTCGATCGCGGGATGGGCGCGGACCCGGTCCAGCACGAACGAGTCCAGCAGCGACCGGGTGCAGGAGAGGAAGCCCACCTGCGCCGGGTACTCGGCCAGCCACCCGGCGGAGCAGAGCCACTTGACGTCCGAGGCGGCCACCCGCTGCGCGCCCGCGGCCACCAGCTCCTGCTTGATGCCGGGCATCATCTCCTCCAGCAGCCGGTGCCCGGCCTCCAGCACCAGGTGCGCGTGCCGGCCCTGCGGCACCCCCGCCCGGAACTCCGCCCCCGCCGGGTACCGGTCCCGCTCCACCACCACGATCCGCTCGGCGAACCCGCGCAGCGCCCACGCGGCCGCCATTCCCGCGAGCCCGCCGCCGATCACCACTGCCGTACCCCGCCCCGGGGCCCTCTCCGAAGAAGTCATGACACGTAGCGTAGTGGCGTGCTCGCCTCCCCGTGATCACTTCGCTGCCGACGAACAGCCCTGCCCGGTGGGGCCGTTGACGGCGCACGGCGGCACCGGACGGTCCGCGGGGCGCGCGTGGGGCGTGCGCGGGGGCGGCAGGCGCGGGCGGCGGACACGGTCCGGGGGCGCAGGCCCGGGCGGGCCCCGGCCGGAGCCCGGGCCGTCACCCCGGTCGGGGCCCCGGTCGTGCGGGTACTAGACTCGACGGGATTGTGCTGGCGCCCCTCCCGGTGCGCGGGCGCGCGGAGGCGAGGAGGTGAGGGCCGTGGAGTGCAGTAGTACGGGTCGAAGTCGGCCCCGCCCCCGGTTGTCCCGCACCACTCGCGGCCCCCGGCACACCTCCTCCCGTACGGCTCCCGCGCGGCACTGACCTCGTCCTCCCGGCGAGGCGCCGCCGGTCGCGCCGTGCGCGTGGCGGCCGGCCGGGCGCCTCCGGTCCGCCGTGTCCCCTTGCGGCGGCCGGGCATCCACCGTGGAGGTCCCGCCATGTCCGACTGGCGTGTGCGCGCCGTGCGCGCGAGCAAGCGTCCGTTCTCCCGTTCCGTCGTCCGGCCCACGGACACCCAGCCCGCGCCCGAGCACTCGATGGACCCCCGGCCCGACCAGCCCGTCGAGCCGGTGACGCTGGAACGCTCCGTGGTGGACGCGGCCGTCTACCGGGACGGCCGCCGGACGGACGCGCCCACCGACCTCGCCGACATCTACCGCACGCTGCCCGACCGGCCCGGCACGATGGCCTGGATCGGGCTCTTCCGTCCCGCCGAGGCGCAACTGCTGGAGGCCGCCGACCGGTTCGACCTGCACGAGCTGGCCGTCGAGGACGCCATCGTCGCCCATCAGCGGCCGAAGCTGGAGCGCTACGGCGACACCCTGTTCGTGGTGCTGCGCGCCGCCCGCTACCTGGACGAGGCGGAGGAGGTCGACTTCGGCGAGATCCACCTCTTCGTCGGCCCCGACTTCGTGCTCACCGTCCGGCACTCCCAGGCCCCGGACCTGTCGGCGGTGCGCCGCCGGCTGGAGGCCGACCCGGAGCTGCTGGCGCTCGGCCCGGAAGCGGTGCTGTACGCGGTGCTGGACGCCGTGGTCGACGGCTACGCGCCGGTGATCGCCGGCCTCCAGCACGACATCGACGAGATCGAGACCGAGGTGTTCGGCGGCGACCCGCAGGTCTCCCGCCGCATCTACGAGCTCTCCCGCGAGGTGATCGAGTTCCAGCGGGCCACCCGCCCGCTGCTGGAGATCATGAAGAGCCTGGAGGCGGGCTTCGGCAAGTACGGCACCGACGACGAGCTCCAGCGCTACCTGCGCGACGTCGCCGACCACGCCACCTACGCCGCCGAGCGGGTGGACGGCTTCCGGCAGATGCTCCAGAACATCCTGACCGTCAACGCGACGCTGGTCTCCCAGCGGCAGAACGAGGAGATGAAGCAGCTCGCCGAGGCGGGGCACGCGCAGAACGACGAGATCAAGAAGATCTCCTCCTGGGCGGCCATCCTCTTCGCGCCGACACTGATCGGTAACAGTGTTTGTAATGAGCGAACCGCCCTGGCCAGCAGGTAGGCGGCGCTGGAGGCAGCCAGACGGTCTGCAGAGAGGGACCCCGGCCAGGTTGATAGCTCGGTGAGCGGCGCGCCCGATCCGCCCTCAGGCGTCCCCCCAGCCCGCCGAACTTGCGTGGGCTGGGGGAGCTCCCCGAGGCCGGATCGGGCGGCGGAGGGTCTACGTGATGCCCGCACAGGGGGACTTGGTTCTGGGCGTCATTGGAGTTCGGACCGGCCGATCGGGGTGGCTATGAAGTGCTTGGCCCGTCGGCGTCAGGGGTGCATTGCTCCAAGAGTTCCGCGAGACCTTCTACGGTGGCGGCAAGCCTGTCAATCATGAGAATCATGGCAGCCGGGGTCTCCTTGGTGAGATCGATCCGGCGGGCCTCGCTCAGCTGAGTTCTGGCGATCCGCAGCCGCATCTGAGCGGCTGCAGAGTGGGTTCTGGGATCGGGCGGTGGGACTGCGGTGCTCACGGTTCTCCTGCGAGGGTGGGGGTTAGGTCGCGAGAGAGCGTGGCGACCTGGGAGAGAACGACCGATTGTCCGGGCGAGGTTAAGAGGGTGACGGCTCGCAGGTTCACGTGTTTCCTGGGATTCCGGGGGATGTTCGATTGGGGGCTGCCGCAACGGAGCGGTACCCAACCTGGCATGTATGCAGATTGATCATCTAGGTGTGTTGCCGAGTGGTTATCCAGTGTTCGAACTGGTGGGGTGAGTATGTCCAAGAGAGTCGCTTTGTACCACCCCTGGTACAGACTTTTGATCTTGATCGGTGTGGCATATCAGGGTGCCGACCGAACTGCCCGCCTGGGCTCTTGCCCAGCGCCGCTCCGTCGGCGAGCGTGTCCGTGAGCTGCGCGTAGAGCGGCAGCTAACCCAGGAACAGCTTGGCCATGCGACCGGCCTGGACAGGAAAACGGTCAACCGGGTGGAGCAGGCCACCTATGGCAGCAGTATCGACGTGTATCTGCTGATCGCCCGTGAGCTCGACTGCTCGCCGGAAGAGCTGTTCCGAGGCCTTTAGCGGACGGTTCAGTGCGGACGGTGCGGACACATCGGCGCTCGCTGCTCCGCCTCCGGCGCCTCGCTGGCCGGTCGGGTGGAGCTGATGTGCGCACGCAGTTCGTCGAAGGAGGCCTCGATCCGCTGCAGCTCCTGCGGGTCGATCGTCTCGTGGGGGTCCATCAGGCGCTCCTCGGTGCATGTGGGGTGCGCGACCACGGCCCAGCCCAGCGGGGCGAAGCCGCGCCTGGTCGTCATGGGGTAGTGGCCGCTGGGGACCAGCTCGCCGTCCTCGCTGCCGCAGTGGATGCAGGCCCGCTCGTGGAGCTGGGCCCGGGTGGGTGGGATGGCCGTCTCGGGCATGCGACACCCACTGTCAGTAGCGTGGCGCCACCGGTCGGTGACGGGACTAATCGTCGTCCCCGAGGCGGACGTCCTGAAGGTCTCGCAGAGGACTCTTGGGGGACGCCCAGAGGACATGATAGACCGTCATATGCCAGATGGGTCCCCGAAGAGGCCGCCACCACGTAGGGTCGAGCCATCATCGGATCGTGCGGAGGACACCGTGCCCAACGTCGCGCTCAAGGCGGCCCGCGTGGCCGCCGGCTATGCCACCCAGCAGGCCCTCGCCAACGCCCTGGCCAAGGCCGCCCGGCAACTTGGCATGAGCGACGTCGAGGTCAGCGTGCGGCAAGTCCGCCGGTGGGAATCCGACACCCCGCCGTGGCCGGGCGAGGATTACCAGCGCCTCCTCACCCACGTACTCCGGCGGCCCATCGAGGAGCTCGGCTTTCGCGCCCCATGGACCCGGGACCAGCCGTCGGCCATCTCCGTTCCGACCCCCGCCGCGGCGCTCCGCCCCACGCCCACCGGCCTCCGTGGCACACTGCCTCGACCGTACGGATCCAGGGGAACCCAGCCCGGGACAGTGGGCGCCGACTACGCCATAGTTACCGAGGCACATCGTCGGCTCTACCTGTCCACGGCCCCGGCCGCACTCCACCCCGCGGTGGCAGCACACGCCGAACTTGGTGCTGTTCTGCTCGGCGACACCGACGGCGTGGCCCGCCGCGTCCTCGCGTCCGCCCTCGCCGAGGGCCTGCTCCTGCTCGGACGGATCGAGTTCTTCGACCTCCGTCAGCCCGACGCGGCCGACGCCACCTTCGTCCGAGCGCTCCAGGCCGCCGGAGAGGCTGACGACAGCCTGCTCGGCGCCGCCATCCTCGCCCACAGCGCGTTCGTGCCCGGCTGGGACGGCCGCCTGGCAGCGACCCGCGAGCGCATGCAGGCCGCACGGGCCTACGCCCGACGCGCCCCGGCATCCGCCGAGGTGGTGGCGTGGCTGGACGCAGTCGAAGCCGAGTGCCTTACGCGCTGCGGCGACCACCGGGGAGCGCTCTCCCTGCTCCGGCATGCCGAGGATGTCCTCGCAGCCGGGAACGATGTCCTGTCTCCCGACTGGTTCACCTGGTTCTCGCCCACCCGGTTGAGGGCGTTCCGCGGCAACACCGAGCTCCTGGCCGGCCTGATCCCGCAGGCCCGCACCACGCTGGAGCAGGTGCTCGCCGACCTGCCTGCCGCCGATGGCAAGCAGCGCGTTGTTGTGCTGGGCGACCTGGCTGCCGTTGAGGCTGCGGCAGGTCGGCCGGAGCAGGCGTGCACGCTACTGGAGCAGGCCCTCGACCAGCTGGCCATCACCTGGTACGCGACCGGCATGGAGCGCGTGCGCGAGGCCCGGCGGGCGCTTACCCCGTGGCAGGACACGGCGGCCGTCCGACACGTGGACGACCGCCTCTACTCCTGGTCGGCGACGCTCAGCTCGCTCCAGCGTTAGCCTTCGCGATCAGCTCCGGCAGCTCCGCGAGCGAGTCGATCCGGAACGTCGCCTCGGCGGCGGCCGGGTCGTGCTGCTGGATCCAGCCCCACGGCCCGCGCCGGATCAGTGCCGTCTGCATCCCCGCCGCTCGGGCGGGGAGCACGTCGTTGTCGAGCCGGTCACCGACGTAAAGGATCTCGCCGGGCTCGGCCGGGACCACCTCGGCGACCTTCTCGAAGAACGCCGGGTCTGGCTTGCTGGCGCCCCAGTCGTCCGAGGTGCCGATCAGGTCGACGTCGCCGGTGAACAGCTCGCGCAGAAGCCCGCCGGCCCGCACGGTCTGGTTGCCGGCGATCGTCAGGTGCAGGCCGTCCGCCCGCAGCTGAGCGAAGGTGGGCCGGACGTCCGCGTAGAGGTCGTCCTCGCCGAACCACTCCGGCCGGCCGGCGGCCGCCCGCTTCTCCCGCTCCTCGTACAGGTCGAAGCCCGGACGGAACACCTGGAACGTCTCCCGGTAGTCGCGGCCCTGCGCGATCACCGCACCGAACTGGGCCACGAACGTGTGCCGGGGCACCCCCAGCCAGTCCGCCCAGGTGCCGTACTCCCGGGTCTCGTCCACCAGGCACTCGCCGACGTCAAACACCACAGCCGTGATCGTCATGGCCGCAGCCTAGCGGCGTACGGACGTCCCGCCAGCGTCCTCTCGTACGATGGCGGCATGGCCGACCTCGAACTCCCTGCTGCCCCTGCACACCGCCGCCCTGCGCGCGGAGCGGGCGATGACGACGGCGCGGGAGACCGGCGGCGACGTCGAGGCCTCACGCGAGGAGTACCTGGCCGCCGCCACGGCTCTCCACGCCCACCCCTACTGGGAGCAGGCCCGGCAGGCCGGTGAGCACTACAAGGCATCCCAGGCCAGCCTCCAGGCCGCGAAGGCCGCACTCGACGGCGCCGAGGCCTGATGGACTCCTGGGAGACCGTCGAGCTGCACGGCGGACCATTGGACGGCTACCGCACTGTCGTCGACCCTGACGACCCCAGACCCTGGCACCGGCTACCCCCAGCAGACCGGCCCGGCGGCCGGTCCTGGTACGCGCCGGACGAGCACGGCGTGTGGCGGTGGGGCGGCGACACGCCCTGAACACGACGACGCGCCCCGCTCTCCACGAAAGAGCGGGGCGTTTTCCGTTCCAGATAGGCCAGTTGGGTGAATCCACTTGAACTATGCCTCACCGTGAGGCATAGTTTGGGTTGTCGAGAGGAGAGCCCGATGACCACCATCACCACCATTAACGCCGCCACCCAGGCCGGAGTCACGGTCGACACCATCCGTGCCTGGTGCCGCACCGGCGTCGTCACCGCCACCAAGCGTGCCGGTCGCTGGATCATCGACACCGCCTCCCTCGCCTACCGCATCAAGCTCCCCGCCCTCCTGCGCCGAACCCCCAAGCCGACCACTCTTACCGCCGACGTGATCGTCGCCCTCGGCGGCCGCCGCTGGCAGAAGAACGGCATGGACCGCATCTACATCAACGACTGGTCCGCCTTCGCCGGCCTCGACGTCGCCTACTACGGCACCGGCAACATCTCCTCCGCCTCCTGGCACGGCGAGCGAATCTCCAACTCCCAGGCCCGCCTCATCCTCGGCTCACTCACCAAGGTCTGGTTCGACGTTGCCGACGGCAAGCTCCACGGCCACTTCGGCCACACCGACTCCCGCGTCGCCGACCGAGACGCGGTATGGACGGCCACCACCGCCGGCATCCGCACTGCGGCAGCCGCGCTCTGAACAGCCCGAAAGGACAAACCATGGCCACGACCACCAGCTACGGCACCTGGCTCAACCACACCAAGCACAGCCTCGACCCCGAATCCGTCATCCTCGACTACATCAACGGCGGCGGCAGCGACTGGTGTGGCAGGGTCGAGGAGAGCGGCGCCTTTGACCGCATGTCCAGCGACTACCGCGATGCCGTCCAGGCGGCCCTGCCTGAGGGCGTCTGGCTGACCGGCGAGGAGTTCATCGGCCCGGCCTACGAGAAGGACCACAGCTGGGACGGCGACCTCGACATCAGCGAGATCATCGAAGGCATCGACGTCGGCCCGATCGTCGAACGCTGGGACCCCGACGCCGAGTGGACCATCGAAGACGTTACCGACCGCCTCGGCGCCGGCAGCGCCGGATCCGCCCGCAAGACCCTGTCCAGGTGGGGAGTCGAAGCCACCAGCCGACAGCCCGGTCGCGCCGGCCAGTCCATCTTCCACGCCGAAGACGTCATCGCCGCCATGAACACCCGACCCGGCCGCGGCACCCGAACTGACCTCCAGGACGATACCGAGTGAAGGATCAGTGCAAGGCAACCAAAAAGTCCTGCGGGACCCCAACCGGGTGGCGCCAGGGCGGTCGTTGCCCGCGCTGCCGGGCCGCTCACAACGAGGACACCGCCAAGCGGCGACGCGCCCGCAACGCCCCGCGTCCTGCCATCATTGCTGAGTACGCGGCAAGACTCGAAGCTGGCGCCAATCCCACCGACGCCGCCAACGAACTGGGCATTAACGCCCGCCAAGCACGGGCCTTGCCCAAGGACCACCCCAAGATCGCCGAAGCCCTGGCTCGGCAGGGTGGCCCGGATCGGATTCCCGCTTCCCGAGCCGCTCGGCAAGCGGACTACCTCAAGGCACTGATCGACGGAAACGGCGTAGTTACCGCAGCCTGGCGCTCCTCCGCTGTCAGCGAGAGCACTCTAGGCAGGTGGCGTACCGACAACCGCTTTGCCGTCGCTGAGCAGGCCATCCGGGAGTGGATTGCCCACCGGCCGGTCGTTCCTCGGAAGGCATACGCACTCCGGGCTTCCGAGAACCAGTTCCAACGATTCCTTGAACTCCTGCAGGACGCCAGCGCCAGCATCAAGGACGCCGCCCACGAGGTAGGACTGGGGGCCAGCACAATCCGCTACAAGGCCTCTCGGGACGCGGACTTCAAAGCGCAGCTGGAAGCGCTTAGGCCCGTTGGGCACGGAGGACGACGTCGGAGGCCCATTACGGTCGTCGACAAGGCGTGACCTCAGCCAATGACGAAGCGCCCCCGCCCGGCCCTCCCGAGGGAGAGTCGAGCGGGGGCAGGGTGGTCATACGTCAAGGCCTTGGAGGAAGGGCCGCACGTCCTCGGGGACGGGCTGGGGCGCCGGTGGCGGTTCGAGGCCGCTGGCACGGACGAATCCGACCATCGAGCGCACCCATCCGGCGAGGTAGCGGATGCTGTACTCCTGGCCGGCCAGTCTGGCCTTCTGCTGGACGGATTCGAGTTCCTGTTCGTCGAGCCGTTTGCCCAGGCGTTCCAGCTCACGTTCCATGCGGTTGGTGACGACGCGGAAGTCGTCGCGTCGTTCGGCGGCGGCGCTTCGGCGTCCGGCTCGTGCCGTGTAGACGGTGCCGGCGAGGGTGACAGCGGAGACGCCGAGCGCGGAGGCGGCAGCCCAGGATTCTGCGCTCATGGGCGCCACCGGTTGTGCGGTGGTTCGGGCCACTCGGCGGCGATCGCGGCGACCCCGCCGAATGCCCCCCACACGACCGCTGACGCCCAGCCGCGAGGATTGTCGTACAGCCACCAGGACGCGAGCGAGCCCAAAGCCCACGGCGCGACGACGAGGCAGATGGCGGGGTAGCCGAGCCAGTCCCGGCCCGGCTGACGCCACGCACACCCGATGGCGAGCAGGCCGGCACCGATCCATACCCATCCCCAGGCGTGCAGCGGCATGAGGTCGAGCAGAAGACGGATGCCGCGGGTGTCCTGAGGCGGCTGGACGAGCAGGCTGTAGCCATAGATCGCAGCCATGATCCCCTTGAATGTGAGAACGGCGCCGCGGCGGCCCAGCCGACGCGCGGCGCGGTGGACCGCCGTGCGCATCACGGCTCCGTGGGGGTGCTGCCCGAGGCCGCCGTGACAAGGTCGGGCCGCGGCGTGTGCTTGGCTTGGTAGCCGGCGACACCGGCGATGGCAGTGGGCACGACGGCGAGGACGAACGGGGCGAGCCAGGCAGGTAGCCAGCCAACCAGGCCGGGGTGGTCCTGTACGACGGTGAGCCCGGCGAGCAGGGAGGTGGAGGCGACGTAGGTTGCGGCAGCCGCGGCCTTGACCTTGGTTTCGACGGCCATCACGAGGCCTCCTTCATGGTGGTGAGGTGGACGGTGACGTTGTCGATGGCCTGCTGGATCTTCGCGACCAGGGCGTCGGCGTCGACCTGGGTGCCGGATGCGATCTGCTGGGCGAGCGCGGTGATTGCTGCGCCCTGCGCCGCCAGCTGAGCGCCGAGAGTGGTGATCTGGGTGCTCAGGGCGGCGAGCTTCACGCTTGCGTCCTTGGTGTCGTTCCAGACCTCACCGACCCGGGGGAGATAGCCGTTGGGCAGCCTTGCGTACTCGGGCATCGGGTAGTCGAGCAGTTCGGCGGGGGTCATGTCGTCCTCCAGTGGGCGGGGAGCCCCGGTCTGGACCCAGCCGTAGAGCGGGTCGCCGGGGCAGTCGGTCTGGTGGCCGTCGCGGTGGCCCTTGACTTCCGGGCCGGCGGGGCCTCGCTGCTGGCAGTACTCGATTGCGTCACGCAGGCCTTGCAACTGCTCGGTGGCGGGCTCGGTCGACCCGGACGAGCCGAGGAGGGCACACACGGCGTAGTGGGCCTCGTTGAGCGAGGTGTCGCCGTTGGCGCTGTTGCGCCGGTCCAGGCCGCGGCCCTCGAAGACGTAGCCGTGCTCGCAGACCATGAAGCTGTAGCCGATGTCGGACCAGCCGTTGCCGTCCATGTGCGAGGCCTGGATCCTGCGGACGTAGGCGGGGCACGTGGTGTGGTCGCCGAAGGTGTACTGCTCGCCGAGGTAGTGGACCTTCACCCCGGCCCGTGCACCGGCGTACAGGATCGAGCCGTTCGGCTCCCGCCACGGCCGGGCACCCCACTGGTCGCGGCTCACCAGCTGCAGCCCCGGCCACGAGCCGGGACCTGCCGCCGGGGCCGACGAAGAGGCAGCAACCACGGTGCCGGCCCAGGACCGCAGGTCGTCGATGCTGCCGTTGTACACGTCGGCGTCCAGCGGGGCATCCGTCCACTGATGGAACTTCCACGGCGCCTGGACCCGGGGCGAGCCCGCGGCAACGTAGTCGGCGATCCACAGGAAGTCGCCCGCGTTGTCGTCGGTGCGGTGCCACCAGTCGACGCTCGTGTACAGACCGACCCGGTTGTTCGGGTAGCGCTGCTTGACCGCCGCCAGCCAGGCATTCTTCGCCGCCGTTGCCTGGGCATCGGCAACCGGTTGGCCGTACGGCTCGAAGTCCAGCACCAGCAGCTCGCCCGCGGGCACCTGTCCGACGACCCGGCAGAAGTGCTCGACCTCGCCGGCGACCGGGTTCTCCGCGTGCAGGAAGTGGTAGTGCCCGACGACCAGGCCACGTCGGCGGGCGTTGTCCCGCTTGGCCGCGTAACCGAACTGCTCGGTGCGGGCCCCCTCGGACGCCTTGATGAACACGAAGTCGGCGTCGGCCGGAATCGAGGACTGGTAGTCCGACACGTCATAGCCGCGGGCGGTCGCCATCACGAATCCTCTCGGGTCACGGCGGCGTGAATCTTCCGCAGGTGGCGACGGACCAGCAGGTGGTGGGTGACGAACGCGGGCGTCGCCCAGATCACGGAGGCGGCCAGGTTTGGCCAGACCTGCGACCAGGCGCCCAGCAACCAGGCCATCAGCTGATCAGCCCGGGAACGTACAGCTGCGCCGACCAGTCCGCGTGAGACGCCGTGTGCGCACCGCCGTGGCCGCGGTGGTGGAAGGCGCACAGCCACCGGAACTCGCCGGGCGAGCTCTCCAGCCACTGGGCGATCTCCTCGGCCGTGGCGTGCTCGCTGATCTCCGGGAAGTCTCGGTGCAGGGCTGCCGGGTCGGCGGCGTTGGCGGTGGCGAACTCCAGCACGGCGTGGTGCAGTTCGAGGCCGCCGGCGCACTGTTCATGGCCGGCTCGCTCACCGACGTAGCAGGCAGCGCTGTCGTGGTGGTGGCGGCGGAATGCCTCGAACGCTGCGTAGTGCGGGTCGCCCGTACGGGGGGCATGGTCGGGGTAGTGCATGGTGTAGCGGTGGGTGACGGCCTGGGTGTGTGCGGCGACGTCACCGTGTTGTGAGGTGTTCACGGTGGCTCCGGGGCTGTGGGATCAGGGTGATGCGGCCGGTGATGCAGGCTGTGCCGGCTCCGGTGCGGCAGTTGGCGGGGTGACAACCCAGCCCGATGGCAGCGGGGCCGGGGGCTGCGGTACCGGGGTGGTGGGTAGCGGCTCGGGCGTGCACGCGCAGCCCGGCAGGCGGGCCGGATCCGGAACACATGTGCTGGCGTGGATCCGGGCCGCCAGATCCAGGCCGAGCAGGTGCTGCACGCAGCCGTACACCGCCTGGGTGCAGGTCTCCGCAGTCGGCAGCGGGCCGAACGCGGTGGTGCCGCCGTCGGCCCCGGAGAGCTCGATGATGCGCTGGCGCTGCGCCTGTTCGGCGGCAACCACGGCATCAAGTTCGGCGGCAGTCGGGCGGCGGCGCCACTGCGCGGCGGCGGGCGAGACGCAGCCGGGCGCGGAGCAGGTGGCTGAGGCCGCGGCAAACGGTGTACTCACGGAGGTCTCCTAGGCGTGCAGCCATAGCACGGTCATGCCGCACTGGGAGGGAACGGTGCTCAGGGAGCCGCCGGAGGTCTGGTAGGTGTAGGCCTCCACGTAGTCCCCGGCGGCGAGCAGGACCAGGGCGCAGACCTGGTTCGCGGAGCTGTTGGACGTGGTGGGGGAGAGGCCGACGCCCTGGCCGAGTGCGAGTGTTCCGCCGCCGTTCTTGTGGAGCTCGATCAGCCGGTTGCCGCTGGCGTTCGCTGTATAGCCGACCTGGCCGATGATCAGGTAGTAGCCGCCGACCTGGGCGGTGTAGCGGGAGTTGTTGGTGACGTTGGAGTGGCCGCCGTAGGAGTCGACGACGGCGGAGTCCATCGCCAGGGCCGTGACGGTCGAATTGGCGATGGACTGGGCGGCGGACTGGTAGCCGGCGTACAGCGGAGGGTTGGTGAGGAACGATCCGTTGTTGTAGACGTTGGCGTTCCACAACGCTGAGGTGACGAAGGCCCCGGGGACGACTTGAGCGTAGGAGGGTACGGGCAGGTTGGGCACAGACGGCTCCTAGTAGGCGAAGGCGACCTGGTCGAACCGCGCCACCGAATCCCAGGTCGTCGCGGACGTCACCCCGGCTGGCAGACGCTCACACACCACGTCACCAGCGGAGTGGGCGTTCAGCGTGGTGCTCGTCAGTGTCAGGACCGCCGTGCTCCAGCCCGCCGTGGTTGCCGAGACGGACAGCACGGTGACGGTCTCCTGGTTGGCGGTGCCCAGGCTGAGGACGAGCTGCTGGCCCTGGCCGATCTGGGTGGCGGCCGGGTTGGTGTTGTCGGCGCCGGCGCTGATGGTGACAACGGAGACTCCGGCAGCCGCCGACGAGGCGAGGACCGTGTGGAACGAGGCGAGCAGGCCGTACGGGGTCAGGTCGGCGGGTGAGCACTGGATGCTCACCACGGCGTCGCCGTTGTCGCCGAGCGTCCAGTCGATCGCGTCGACGAAGCAGTCGGTGGAGATCGCCGGTGCCGGGGCCGGCGGCCTTCGCATCACCCTGATGCGGGTGCCGAGTTCCAGGCCCAGGCAGGCGGCCCAGATCGCCGGGTTGGCGCCCGGATGCAGCCGCACGCCGGAGATGCGGGGTGCCGGCGACTTGTAGCGGCTCAGCAGGTAGTTCGCCGCGTCCTGGCACTCCTGAGCTGAGGAGACGTTGATGCTGCGGGAGAGGGTGCGAGGGAAGTATTGGGTCTGCGATGCCGGACTGACAGCGCTGAAGACCTGGCCGGTGCTTGCCTGGGTGACCTTCACGATGTTTGCGAGCCTGGTCGGGTCGTAGTCCAGCGCACAGTCCTCGTAGGGGATCTCGCCGAGGTCGGCCCGTTCGCCGAGCACGATGACGGGGGTGAGTGCGTTGTAGCGTGCCGACCTGGCCTTGTAGGTGAGGATGCCGGCGCGGTCGACGTAGTGGGTGCCGTTCTCGGCGTCGACCACGGCCTGCAGTGCCGACAGGGCGTCCTGGCCGCCGACTGCGGCGGGCCCCATGGATGTGGTGAGGCCGGTCTGGATGGAGGTTGTGCCGGTGTAGCCGGCCCATCCGAGGATGCGGGTGTAGCGGGTGTTGCTGGAGTCGCCGGTGAAGCTGTTCTTCCAGGCGTTGTACAGGGTGGTGAGGTCGTTCTGGGAGGCCGGGCCGATGAAGGTGGGGAATTCGATGGCGAACGCGATGTCACCCTGGAAGTTGCTCCAGGTGGAGTTCCCGTTGGCGCCGTCCACGAAGTTGCCGACACTGTCGAAGGCGAGTCCCGAGGGGGTGACGGTCGCGGGCTGCGAGAAGTAGTAGCTTGCCGTGGCGCCGTCTTGGGATGCGAGGGCCGTGTTGGACGCCTGGTCGTAGCCGAAGATCAGCAGGTGCCAGTTTCCGTCAACCACGTTCGTTGCGCCGCCGAAGTACCCGCTGAGGCCGGTTCCGCTGGGGCCGTTGATGATGATGGCGGGTTGGCCGGTCGAGTTGATGTGGACGAGGATCTGGCTGCCTGAGGGGCCGTTGTTGGCGTGCTGGGTGTCCATGCAGTGCCAGATGCTGGCGGAGAAGCCGGCCGCGGGAGTCGGGCCCGTGTAGCGGAAGGCGATCATGCGGGTCCACGACTGCGGATTCGCGGGGCCTGTGATGCCGGCGCCGTTCAGGCTGATGAACGTGGCCGGGCTGTAGGCCCCGGAGCCGGGGTTGGCGTTGGCGACCGTGACCACGGTTCCCGTTGACCCGATGTACCCGCCGCCCGCGGAGGCCGACGTGATCTGGCTGCCGGCGGTCAGCGACCCCGGACCGAAGCGGCTGACCCCGATCGGCGCGGGCGGGTACGCGCCCGCGGAGTCGGTGAACGCCTGCGATCCCTGAGGGTCGCCGAGGGTGAACACGAACCGCGGGCTGCGCTTGAAGATCTCCTCGGTCAGCGGGTCGCGCAGAACCCTTTGCGACAGCAGGCTGAAGGGGTCCACGCTCGTGGTTTCCACGCGGCCGTAGGTGCCGTGGGAGGTCCAGGTCTGCGGGTACCTCTCCACGAATCCGGCGAAGATCGGATACATGGTCCCAGGCTGGACCCAGGTGGTCGGCGCGGCGGCCTTCTCCAACTGCCAGCCATCAACCTGCAGGTTGGCGGACACGGTAAGAGTCGCCCGCAACTCGACGCCGTACACCATGCCGTAGACGTTCGCCGGGGCAGTGGCTGTCACCGTGATGCGGGTCCAGGCCGCGCTCGGGGAGCCGACCAGGGAGACGGTGCTGCCCGTGGTGAAGGTGACGGCACCGGCAGAGTTGACCCAGCCGATGACGGGCCGGATCTGCAGGGTGGTGCTACCCGAGGTGACGTTGCGGACCTGCATCTGCATCGAGTAGGTGGTGCCGGGTTCGGCAGCCACCTGCGCGCTCCAGCAGGGCAACTGGCCGATTGTCGCGTTGAACGTGACGCCGAACTGAAAGGTGCACGAGCCCTGCCACGCGGTGGCGCTGTTGACGATGAGGCCCGTCGTCGGGTCGGTGTCGCTGTACACGGCGATGTCGGCCGCGAAGTTCGCGTTGGCCTGCAGGAAGCCGGCCGGGTAGCCGCCGGCATCCCCGCCGGTCGCCTGCACGGGGGTCAGCAGGTTGGCGGTCGGCGGCCATTGAGCCCGGATCCTGAGCGGCTGGTAGGGAACGACACTTCCCGCCCACGGGCTGCCGCTGTTGGCCGGGTCGAACGCGCCGTCGCGGTTGGCCAGGCCGACGGTGGCCTCGCCGGTGCGGATCTGGTCGAGCTCGAACTGGCGGCCGCGGCGGGTGGCGCTTCTGGTGCGGGTTCGGGAGGAGAGCTCCACGAACTTGGACTGGGGGACGCTGCCCTTGTTGGCCCCCCAGATCGGGCCCCAGGAGTATTCCACGGCCGGCCAGTTCTGGTTGGTCACCACAGTGTTCACCTCCTGGGGTCAGCGGCGCGCGTACGGCTGCCAGGTCTGGGAGTTGCGCATGCCGAGCTGATACATCTGCTGCTCCAGCGTGCGCCGCAGTTCGACCTCGGACAGCACGGAGCCCTGGACGGTCACGTTGACGACGACGGTGGTGCCGCCCCCGGCTGCGCCTTGTGTGCCGGCCAGGGCGAGGCCGGGGAGGCTGGTGCTGCCGTTGAACGATCCGCTGAGGGAGTCGGTCAGGTTGCCGACGGAGTCCACGGCGATGCCGCTGTGATCATCGATGCCCTTGGCGATGCCTTCGGGGATGCTCTTCCCGACCACGTCGGCGAAGACTTTCGAGGGGCTGTTGATGCCGAGGAAGTCCTTGGCTGCGGCCAGTGCATTGTGGGCGAGATTCTTGATCTGATCCTTGAGCCAGTTCCAGCCCGAGGCGATACCGCGGCCGATGCCGTTGATGATCTCGATACCGATGTTGGCGAACTCGAAGGCTTTCTCTTTCGCGGCATTCCACGCGTCGGACAGGCCGTTCTTGATGGACGTGCCGATGCTGCCGACAACGTTGGAGACGGAGTTTGCGACGTTCTCGATCGGCCCGATGATGACGCGGCTGATCCAGTCCCACACGGACCGGGCGAAGTTGAGGATGCCGGTCCAGGCACTGGAGAGCCATCCGGACAGCAGGTTCCAGAGGGCCACCATGGACTGCCACATGTCGACCATCGGATTGATGATCGTCCACTTGATGAGATCCCAGACGAACTGTGCGGCGGGATAGATGACGTCGTTCCAGACCCAGGACAGGAAGTCGGTGACCGCGTTCCACGCTGTCTTGAGAGTGTCGATGATCTGCTCGTGGAAGTGGTTCCAGATCGCAATGATGATGGCGACGAACGGGAAGAAGATCACGAGGAGAAGTGGCCACCATTTCGCGAAGAAATCGTGGATCGAGTTCCAAACGGTCATCGTGATGCTGCTGACCCAGTTCCAGGCATCGACGATCGGGTCGGCGACGGCGTGCCACGCAGAAGTGAAGAAGGCCGCTATGTCGCGCCAAGCCCCCTTGATCGGCTCGACGATGTCGTTGTGCCAGATGCTGGAGGCCCTGTCGGCGATCCACTGCCAGCCTCTGACCACGGTGTCGGCCACGTCCTTGGCGACGTCCGTGACCGACTTCCATACTTCGCGCCAGTTCATGGCCAGGAGGGCGACTGCGGCGATGAGGGCCATGATGGCGAGGACGACCTCGGGAATGCCGGTGGCCCAGAGAGCAGCCGCGAAGCTCCACGCCGCGGCGGTTGCCAGTACCAGGCCGACGACCAGGACCCCTCCGATGGCGAGACCCAGCGCCTCCGTGAGCTGCTTGTGCTCCCGGAAGAAATCAACAACCTTCAGTACCACGGGAATCAGCTTCGTTCCGATGGTGATGGCCGCAGTCTCAAGGCGCTCCTTGAGCTGGCTCATTTGGAAGTTGAAGGTGTGAGTGATCTCTTCCCAGCCGTGAATGTCCTCGCCGGTCTGCTGGCTCGCCTTTCCGACGGTCTTCACGTTCTTCTCGAAATCGGCCATGCTCTCGCCGCCGAGCATGAGCGCGGTGTTCAGGCCGACAGCGCCACCCATCATCTTCTTCATGGAGGCGTTGAACGTCTCCTCAGATGGTCCACCATTCTTCAGCTGCTGGTTGAATCCCTGGGACTTATTGACGAGGTTGGCGAACTGGGCTGCGAGGTTCGCCTGGTCCGTCGGCAGGGCCTTCAGCTGCTGGCGCCATTCCCCTAGGGTGACCTTCCCGGACAGAAACTCCTGGGCCACGCTCTGCAGCGACTTCGGCATCGACGCGATCATCGTGTTCGCGTCCTGCGCGGCCTGCCTCGACGTGTTGAAGACGTTCAGCAGGACCATGCCCGAGGGCCCCATGTGCTCCAGGATGGTGCGCTGAAGCAGGTCGATCGTGCCGGTGAGGCCGCGCTCGCCGAGCTTCGCGGAGACGTCGTTAGAGCTGAGGCCGAGGCGCTGCATCTCCTGAATGGCAACGTTGTTGGGTGCCTGCAACGACCGGATGGAGAAGGCGAGTTCCTGGGTGGCCTCGCGGGCGCTGGTGCCGTGGTTGGTGAGCGTGGCGATGGCGCCGCCGACTTCGGCGAAGCTGACGTGGGCGGCGGAGGCGATCGGCAGGACCGTGGCCAGGGAGCCGGCGAACTCGCCGAACGTGGTCTTGCCACTGCCGACCGCGGCGATCATCTGGTTGGTGATGGTCGTCGACTGGTCCGCCGCCAGGTGGTAGCTCTTGAGGGCGCTGGTGACGGCGTTGCTGACCTCTGCGAGCGGCGCCTGCTCGGCGCGGGCGCCTTCCGCGGCGGCCTTGAGAACAGTCAGGCCGTCCGCCCCGTGGAAGCCGGCCGATTCCACCAGGTACATGCCGTCGGCGAGTTCCCTGGTGGCGGTACCAGTCTCGACAGCGATCCGCTTGACGCCTTCCGACACCATCTGGAGGTTCGCCTGGGACTCGCCTGCGGTCGTGGTGAGCTTGACCATGCTCGCCTCGAAATCACCGGCCATCTTGAGCGAGACGCCGGCGATGGCCACGCCGGCAACGGCAGTCGCGGTGCCGACCTTCGTCAGGACCCCGGTGACACCGCCCATGCGGTTGGTGAAGGCTTCGCCTTCCTCGCCGGCGGTCCGCATCCCGGCGAGGAACGGCGCGGTTTCCGCCCGCAGGACCACAAAGAGATCCGCCACCTCGGAGGACATGGCACCTCCTCTGCGGTCAGGTCAGGCGCTTCCAACCGCCGTCGCCGTAGGCCGCGCGGTAGATCACGGGAGCGGCGACACGGACCCCGAATCCGAACGCGGTGCTCAGGAACGGGAACTTGGCGCCGTTCTTCAGCCCGCGCTCCAGGTGCGCGCCGTACTTGCTGCTCGGGGTGCGGCTGTACGGGGGCGTCATGCCGGGCTGCGTGCCAATGCGGACCTCAGCGCCGGTCACGGTGTGGGTGACCGTCGTGCGGGCCAGCGAGCGCACCAGGGTGCCCGAGATTCGCGCGGGCCCCTCGCCGTGTCGGGCCGGTGTGGGGGTTCCCCGTGCGTGCGAGCCGTTGCTGGCGTTCGTCTTGGCCTGTTTGAGGATCGCATCGGCCAGCTCGCCCAGAGCGATCGGCGTCTGGGCGAGGCCCTGCGCGCCGAGCTTCGAGAAGGTGGCTGACATGAGTCCAGGGCGGAGTTCAGGCACTGCTCCTCCGGGTTCCGCGTTCCTGGGCCTGCTGTTCGGCTTGGCGTCGGATGAGCAGGAGGTCCCAGGTGTACCGGCGGACGTACCAGGGTGCGCCCTGCAGTTCCTGCCAGGACCAGCCCATCTCCCGCATCACCTCGAAGTCGACGACTTCGTCCGGTGGCGGGCCGGACGACCACGTACCGTCATAGATGCTCTCGGCCGGCCAGAGCACCTCGTTCAGGTACGGGTCATCCAGCCCTAGACTCCCGCGCCGGTCACCGCCGAGATCTCCGCAGCCATGCGGTTCTGGATCTCCATCGGAAGCTTCGCGACGAGTTCGGCCGTCGCCGGCAGGGGCAGCGGCGGCTGGTCGTCGTCGAGGCTGGTCGCGTCGTAGACGTGCCAGCCGATGACCAGCTTGGCGAGGATGGCGAGACCGGCCTGGAACGCCTCCGAGGTGGTGGCGTTGTCGGGGGCGTCCGGCATCAGTTCCTGGGACGGGACAGTCTTCGGGTTGCGCATGACGACGCGGATGGGTTCGGCGTCGGGTTCGGTGAGGTCGGGGAAGTCGAGGGTGATGACGCGGTTGGCGTACCCGGCCATGTGTGCTCCTTGAGGGGTGGGGAGAAAGGGGATCCCGGCGCGGCAGGGGCGCGTCCCCGCGCCCTCAACGCTCGCGCGCCCATGCCGTGCCGGGACGTTCGAGGGGCCACCGTCAGTAGGCGGCGGTCTGCCAGTTCGTGAGGGTGGCCTGGACGGCGCCGCCGTCGGTGGTGTTGTAGATGCCGACGATGCTGAAGTCGGCCTGCGCGTACATGGATCCGAGGTCTCGCTTGCCCTTGAGGTAGCCGCTCTTGGACATGGTCAGGGCGAGGGACTGGCCGCCGCGGGCGATGGGCTGCTGGAGAGTCGCGGTGGTAGCGGTCTGTGTGTAGGTGAGGTACAGGTTCAGGTCGGTCTGGCTCTCGAAGATCGCCTTGTACGACCCGTCGACCTCGATGGGCCCGGCGAAGATCTCCCGCGGCGCCTGGACCCCGTCCGAGCTCTGGATGGCCTCTACTGCCCGCTTCACCGTCAGGTCCAGGGACAGGCCGCGGGTTGACGCGGAACCGGCGTTGGTCATGCCCCACGACCAGCCGAGGAGCGGGTCGAACGCCGTGAACGTCGGCGTCGCCGAGGTCTGCACGGTCGACGGCATCGACGTGGCCTTGACGGAGACCTGCACCGCGCCCTTGGGATCGACCTTGAGCTGCAGGTCCGACCAGCGCACGTAGGAACAGCTGACCGTCTGCGTGGTGTCGTACAGCGTCAGGCTGTACGTCGGCAGTGGCGACGTCGACTGCTTGAAGGTGTGCACGGTCGGGGTGGTCACTGCGGCACTTGACGCGTGCGCCTGGCCGAGCCCGACCCGGCTGGTGCCGGTGCGGCCGAGCACGGTGGTGACGTTGCTGGTGTACGGGCCGGTGCCGGTTGCTGCTCCGTCCGTCCAGGCGTACTCCGTGAGGCCGGCCGTGTCGATGCGGATCACGGTGCCGGCCGCGAGGGAGACGGCGGTCTGGATGGAGGTGGCGCCGACGGTGGTGGCTGCGGACAGGGTCGTCGTGGTCGCAGCGGTCACGGTGTCCGGGCCGATGAGCGCGGCAAGGAAGTGCCCGGTCAGGTCCGGGTAGGCCAGGACGTCGATCGACCAGGTTGCGTTCACGACGCCCTGGTAGACGCCCTGCAGCACGGTGTCGTTGCCGCGGACGCTCTCATCCTTGATCTCTGCGTAGACGTCCTCGAACTCAGCCTTGCCGAACGGGATGCCGACGGTCGGCGCCACGTAGGTGCCGGCCGTCGTCTCCTTGGCGAGGCCGAGGGTTGCGAGGCGGGAAAGCTGGGTCACGGCGCGGGCTCCTCACCGGTCGAGGCCGGCGTGGCGGCGGCCTTCTTGCTGGTCTTGGCCGGCTGTTGATCCGGGTCCGGCGGGACGGGTTCGAAGCCGGCGATGGGGATGGGCCAGTCGATGGTCTCGCCGGGCTGCACGGTGGCGGGGATCGCCGGGATATCGACCGGGGAGTCGTGGGTGGAGCGCTGCAGCATGGGTCCCTCCCGGCGCCTAGCCGGTGATCTCGATGTCGTCGGCGGAGTAGGTGATCTCGGCGTGGAACTCGACCTCGGAGGGCACCGTGATCGCGGGGTCGGCGAACCGGACGTCGATCCAACGCGGGCTTTCGGCGACCGAGCGGAAGCGGCCGCCGTGTGACTTGTCGCCAGGGAATCCGCCGATGCGGGTGAGGACGTCGTCAACCGCCGCGTCGAAGGCCCGCTGGTCGGCTTCGCTGTTGCCGGATCCGGATGAGAGCGGCCACACCAGTCTCAGGAGGAACTCGTACGTGGGCATGCGGCGAACGTTGGCGAACCGCTCCTCACGGATCGACCTGCGCAGCACATAGATGTTGCTGCCGCGCCGGCCGGGGGTGCGGGGCATGTACGCCTGGACGGTCTGCCACTGGCCGCCGTTGGCGGTCAGCAGGGCAGGCAGACCGTCGCCATAGGAGGTGAGCCATGCGACCTCGCGGTCGACGGCGTCGGCTGTGGACATGGCCGTCACCTCCTCCGCCGGCGGCGCCAGGTGCGCGCCCTGTGGTGGACAGTGGGTCCGCGCCTGTAGCGGCGATGGACGGAGCGGGTGTTGCGGCGAGGCTTGTACCGCACCTGCAGCGTTTTGAAGGAGGCGTTTCGGGTGCTGGGCCGCGGTCCGCTCGCGTGTGGCTTCCGCACACCGGGATGGCGCGGCCGCGGGGATCCGGAGGTCTTGGTTCTGCCGCTGCGGGGCCGTGTCGATGCCGGCTTGGTGCGGTGCACGGTGGTGGGCCGGGTGGTGCTGCGCCGTGTCGACGGGTGGGCGCGACCCTTCAGCCGTGCCGAGATCTTGGCGCGGGTGGTGGCGCTGAGGCGGTGCCCCGGATGCCGTCTACCCTTCAGTTTCGCGGAGATCTTCGCGCGGGCTGCTGCCGAGAGTCGGTGCCCGGGGTGGTGGCGGCCCTTCAGCTTCGCGGAGATCTTGGCCCGCGCGGCGGCGGACAGCTTGTGGCCTGCGTGGTGGCGGCCGCGCAGCTTGTTCGAGATCTTCGCGCGGGCCGCCGCCGACAGCGGATGCCCCTTGTGAGGATGGGACCTGCCGCGCATCCGCGCCGAGATCTTCGCCCGCGCCCCGGCGGACAGCTGCCGCTTCTTCCCGGCCATAGTCACCGCCTGGAGTAGGGGGCGAGCATCTCCAGGGCGTCGGCCCGCAGCGCGTCCGGGTCGTGCCCGGACCTGCCGTCAACCGGGTCCAACTGTTTCACGGCCATTGATGCCGCCATGTACTGGCAGGCCTGCACCAGGTCCGCCGGTACCGTGATGTAGCCGCCCGAGTACGTCACCTTGATCGTGGTGCCGGGCGGAACGAACGTGCCCAGCTGGAACCGGACATGACCCGTGTCGGGCTCGTACTGCAGCGTGCTGATGTCAACGGTCTGCGTGCCGGAGTAGGAGCGGGCCAGCAACACCCCGGTCACCGTACCGGACCACATCTCCGGATAGCGCGGCGGGAACTCCCGCACCCAGAAATGCCTGACCAGTAGCGTCGATCCAAGGGACTGCGCCCGGGAGAACCCCAGCTGCGCCGTCGGATCCAGCGGGACGTAGGCATCGAGGGCGTCCTCGACGTCCATGGCCTCGGCGCGCTGGGTCTCGACAATGCCGGTGAACGGGGCGAGCCGGCGGTCGCACGCCGACTCGCAGGCACGGGTGGCCTGCAGCATCAGGTTCGTCTTGGCCTGCGTCGTGTAGCCGGAGACCAGATTGGCGAACGGCCCCTCCGTGAAATTGGCGACCGTGGCGAGCGGAGTGGGACTGTCGGTCGGCACGGCTCGTCACACCCCTCTCGTCGTGGTCGGCGGGTTGCTACTCGGAGACGGCAGCCGGGTCGGTCGGAGCGCGCCGGGTGTACTTGCGCTTCGGAGCCTCGACCACGGCCTCCTGGGCATCGGCGCCGGGTGCCTCCGTCACCTCGGTGCTCACCGTCACTGGCAGGTGCGGCACATGCTCGAACCCGGCGCCCGGAATGGCCAGCAGCTCCACAGCCAGCTCGTCCGGGACCTCGACGACGTCGCCGGACGTGCTCCAGGTCAGGCCGCCCGGTGCCGAGCCGGGCGCGTACTGCTTGCGCAGCTTCATCAGCGTGGATCCTCTCCGTTCGTTGGCTGTTGGCCGGCAGCGGGCCCGGCAGGCAATCCGGCCGGGCCCACCGGGGCTACAGGGCGGCGGTCAGCCGGGAGAGCCGGCCCACGTACTTCGGCGCCCGAACCGCGAGCGTGGTGTCCGAGACCACCGCGAACGGGAGCGTGTCAGGGGCGGTGACGGTCGGCGACAGCGGGATGAGCTGCATGTCGCGGGTGTACGGGCGCACCAGGAAGTTCTCATCCCGGGGGATGAGGTAGACGTCCTCCTGCGGGCTGTTGCCGGTGCGCGGCAGCGCTCCAGCGTTGCCGCCCACGTACGCGGACGGGCCAGTGTTGCCGGAGGAGTTGGTCAGCAGGTTGCTGCCGGTGTCGACGATCGACGTGACCGCGGCGCCGGTGGTGTCGAACGCGTCGACCACGCCGACCAGGGACTCGGTGCCGGTTGCAGTGGACCGGTACACCTTGTACATGATCGGGGCGGCGCCGTCCGGCAGGTTCGACGGCGTTGAGAAGCTGAGCGTGACGGTGCTGGCCGCCCCGGTGGTGGTCTGCGACACCTCCGCCGCGGACAGGGTCTCACCGAAGCGGGCGACGACCGCGGAGACGCGGTAGTAGTACGTTCCGGCGGCGAGCGAGCCGCCGGTGGTGGCGGTCGCGGTGGAGACGGTGCTCATCTGCGCGGTGCGGGTCGACAGGAACGACGACTTGATGATCGGGATGTCCCTGTACGTCGGCACGTTGAGGCCGGCGCCGATGGTGGTGGTCGGCGCGGCGAATCGCTGCTGGTTGACCAGCGACTGGCCGACGGCGGAAGCCATGCGCGGAGACATCACGAACATCCAGCCGGAGCCGATCGGCATGGCCGCGTTCGTCTCGACCAGGTCGATCAGCTGGTCGAGGTAGTGCAGCGCGAAGCTGTTGTTGATGTCGAGGGCGTTGACGAACGCGTTGGAGCCGGTGCCGGCGTTCCAGTTGGAGATCAGGTAGTCGAGGCCGGAGCTGATCGGGTACTGGCCGAGCGCGGTCGCCGGGGCGTTGCCCCAGATGAACGCATTCTCGATCGTCCACAGCATCGACGACATGGTGCCGTCGAGTTCGAGCTGGCGCAGGTCGCCGACGATGTCGCGGGACACGGTCTGGGCGTAGCCGGTGACGGAGCCGACGGCCTGGTACAGCTTGATGTCGAAAACAGCCTGCTCGTAGGTGCTGTTGCCGATCGGGCGGGCGCCGCCGTCGACGACACCGCCGCTGTCGGGCCTGTTGGCGCGGCGGTTGAAGAAGTACTGCGTCGAGTTCCAGTTCTTCGACGGGATGGCCGCGAGGAGCGGCGCGTACCGGCGCTGGTACTCCAGCAGCAGCGGGCTGATGGCCTTGGGGATGAGCGGGGAGATCGTACCCGCGGTGGTGATGGCTTCCTGCAGCTCGTTCGGCACCGGAAGCTCCTCCTGTCATGCGAAAGCCCCGTGCGGCATGACCGACGGGGCGGAAGGTCTGTGGGGGTGGGGTGCTGCCGGTGCTACGCGGCGGGCTTGGGGGTGACGCCGTAGGCGCCGAGGATGGCGTCGGCGCGGCCGGCCCAAAGCTCGTCGCTGGACGGCTTGTCGGCCTCGTCGGTCTCGCCGACGCGGTAGCCGCGGCGGCCCGGGGTACCGAACTCGCGCAGGAGCTCCTCGCGCAGCTCGTTGCGCAGGGCCGCCTTGAGCTCGTCGCGCTCGCCCACCGGGGCCTGCGGCGCCGGCGACTCCGCAGCGGTCTCGGCGACGCCGCCGTCGGCCTGCTTGGTCTCCTTCGCCGTCTTGTCCTTGCGCTTGCGGCTCTCCTTGATGGCCGTGGCGACGGGCTCCAGCTGCTCCTTGAGCGCGGCACCGAACAGGGTGCCCAGCGCGGTGATGTCGGCGTCGGTGAGGGACCGGGCCGGGGCCGCGGTCTCCTGGGGGGTGGGCTCGCTCACGGCGGGCTCCTCCTCTGTGGTGGGTGCGGCCTCGCCCAGGTCGGGCAAGGTGGTCTCGGTGAGGGCGCGCGCTTCGACCGTGGCGGCGGGCTCGGTGACCGGCTCCAAGGTCGGGCCGGCGGTCTCCTTCGACGCCGGCTTGGTGCCCGCATCGCCGTCGGTGTCCGCGTTCGGCGCGCCTGCGACGTCGATGTCGGCGTCCATGTCCGGGTCCATGGCGGCGAGCGCGTCGCAGGCGGCCTTCATGGCGGCGGCGGTGATGGTCCGCAGCCCGGCCGGGTCGATGCCGTAGGCCCGCAGGGTGATGCTGAGCGGGCCGTTGTAGGCGTCGACGCAGAACCCGGCTGCGCCGCCGGGCCCGTCGGGGTAGTACTCGCGGACATCCGAGTAGCGGGTGGTCTCCTGCATGGAGCCGTCCTCCATCCAGTGAGAGGGGATCAGGTCGGTGTGGCCGAGCGCCTTAGCACGCTCCACGACGTGGAGGCGGGAGGCGGGCGTGTTCGCCTCGCGAATGGCGCGCCGAACGCCGGCCCGGCTGCGGATTGGCGGGGCCTCCTCGCGGAGGGACTCGACCAGCACCTCGACGCTCTCGCTGATCGGCGTGCGACCGCCCGTGCTCTCGCTGGCCGCCGGAGCATCGGGCGCGTAGGCGGCGGAGGTCACGGAGGCGCCAAGTACGCCGGGGGTGGCAGTGAAGTCGAGGGCGTCGATCTCCAACCCGTCGGCGGTGGTGACCTGCTGGCCCTCGTGCGCGACGCGCTTGACGGGGCCGGTCCAGTAGCCGTGGATGCTGACAGACCGGAGCGCCGGGGGCTGGCCCTTGGCGGGGACGACGAGGGCGGCGATGTCGCGGCCGTGGCTGGTGTCGTAGAGAGTGGCCCTGTAGCTGGCCGAGCCGTCCTTCTCCGTGGTGACGTCGGTGAGACGGCCGACGATGCGGGCCGAGTCGTCGCCGGCGTCGTGGTGGGTCCGCATGACGATCGGCAGCCCGTCGGGGTCGGCCATGCGCTTCCGCATCATTTCGACTGCGGACGCGATCAGTTCCGGCGTGTAGAGCCGGTTGTTGCGGGAGACGCCGGGGCGGAGCATCGTGCCGGAGATGGTGGCGATCGTGCCGGGCATCAACGCCCCCTTCCTGTCTGCCGCAGTGGGGTGACGGTGGGCCGCGGCTTGCGGGTCCGGTTCATGGCGACGAGGCGGAGGAGGGCCGCGCGAACCTCGGGATCGTTCTCGATGGCATCGATCAGTCGCTCTCGGGCCGCGGCCCGTTCGACGTCGGCAGCAGTTACTGCTCTGGGTCGCTTCGGTCGCTCGTACACGGCTTCGGGTTCCCTCCTCAGGCGGGTGCGAGGCAGCAGCGGCAGCTCGGATGCTGCGGCAGAGTCGGTGTGGCGAGCACCGGGTACGGGCCGCCAGCCTCGGCGTCGGAGCAGGCGGTGCACACGCGCCCGTCGCCCGCGGTCAGCCAGCTCACGGACCGCTGCCCGGCGGCGTGGTAGGCGGACAGCTGGCCGAGCCCGTAGACGGAGGACACGGCGACGTCGGCGGCGAGTGCCACGCTGCGCCCGTCCCGGACGTCGCTGGTGGCGTCGTCGGCGCTGTCGGTGTCGGCGAGGATCCGTCCGGCATGGCGGGCGGTGGCCGCGAGGGCCGCGGTGAGCGTGGAGGCGGCGGTGAGGTCGGCCTGCGTGTCGGTCAGGTCGATGCCGGAGACGGCGTCTTCGTCGTAGTCGGTGTCGGTGTCGTCGTCCGTCTCTACGGTGACCAGGTGCCGGCCGGCTGTGTAGCCGGCTCGGTGAGCGCGGATCACCGCGGTGCGGATCCCGACCCGGGTGCGCCGGAAGTCCCAGGCAGCGAGCACAGACAGGACGAGTGCGGTGTCGGCTTCGCGCTGGTCCGGACTTGCACTCTCGGAGGCGCCCCACAGGGTGGGGCGGCGGATGGTCAGGTCGGCGGTGTCGGCCCGCCACGCCGCGGCGATGACGTCGTCGGCGGTGCGGTGCAGGGCGATGCGGCGGGCATAGACGGGGCGCCACGCGCCGGCGAGGGAGGCGAGCTGGATCGTGGCGTCGCCCACTGCTCACCTCCCCCTGTGGCCGGCGTCAGCCGATCTGCTTGGCGATGAGCGGGGCGATGTCCTGCGCGCGGGTGGGGTGTCCACTTTCCACGGTCCTCACCCCCTCTTCATGCGGCGATGGGGATGAGGAACTCGTCGGGACGGCCGAGGCCGAGGCGGGCCATGTAGATCTCCACTTCGGCCGCGGTCGCGAACGTGATGCGGCGGCTCTCCCGGTGGCCGTACCAGCGGCACTCGAACCCGCCCAACGCGTCCGGGTCGAGCACTTCGTCCATGCCGCGGATAGGGGTGAGCGGCGGGTAGTGGCTGCGCTCGCAGTCCCTGGCGAGGGACGGAATGGGCCAGTGTCGGCCGCAGTCTCCGCACCGGTGACGGTCAGGCGGCGATGCGGGCGAGCGCTTCGTCGAGGTGCTGCCGGTAGAGGTCATCCCATGCCTCCCGCTCCGGGTCCTTGCCATGGAACTGGGAGGAGTGGAGCTGGGTCCACGGGCCGTGGTCCTGGTCGACGGTGCCGACCCAGGCGAGGATCGGCTTGCCGGCCTTGCGGTAGGCGAGGGCGCGGTGGTGGCCGTCGATGATCAGCAGCTTCGGGTTGCCCGGGGCTTTGACCAGCACGGCCGGCTTCGTCTTGCCACGCTTTTTGATCTGCCGGACGAAGTGCTTCACCCGCTCGGGTTCCTGGGTCGCGGCCCAGTCCTCCTCGTCGTCGAAGTCGACGTCGTCGATGTCGACGGACTCGGGACCGCTCCATGCCGCGTCCTGCACCCAGTCCAGCGACCTGGTGGGGTAGTTCTGCAGCAGTTGGTCGCGGACCTGCTCGGCCTTTGGCGTTGTCTTCTCGGTGAGGGACTCGCGAGGCCCGGAGCCTTGCGTGGCGTCCTTGGCGAGGCCGGGCTCGTCCTCCGGGTCCGTGAGCATCGCAGGGCCGTCGCTGGCTGGCTTCTCGGCATCCCCGTCGCCCTGGTCCTGCCTTGGCCGGACCTGGACGCCCGGGACCTGGACGCCGGCGGAGACGCCCGGTGCCGCGGCCTTGGCGATCTGCGCCTCGGACATGCGGCCCATATCGGCCCACAACACCAGGTTCTGCTTGTCAACGAGAACAGGGTCGTCGCCGCCCTCGACCGGCGGCTCGCCGATCTCGTCCCGGTACCGGTTGAGGGTGTAGGAGCCATTACGGAGCCGCATGTCGCGGATCTCCTCGACAACTTTGCTGTCGCGGTAGTCGATCTCCGAGAATTCCAGGTGCCAGTCGGTGATGCCGAACCCGCGGTCGAGGAGGTGGTAGTTCAGCTTTTCCAGGATCAAGTTCGCGACAGGGACCACAGTGTTGACCCGGAACGTCTTGTCCTGGGACTCGCCGGATCCAGACCCCAGGTTGCCGGTCTCGATGATCCCCAGCTTGGCCGGCGGGCAGCCGAAGCAGGCGATGATCTCGTCCCTCAACTGGCGTGTGGCGTCCAGGTAGTCGGTGACCTTCCGCGGGTCGATGACCTGCACACCGCCGCCGTCCGTCGTGATGACGGGCGTCCCCACGGCTTTCGGGCCGAGGTTGTGGACGGTGTACTGCTCGCGCCAGCGCTGGACATCGGCGTCCTGGGCATGCGCGAGGTCGACATGGATGCGAGGCGGGTCGCCCCGTCGGCCGCACTCTTTCAGAGTCGCTTCCCAGAAAAGCCACGCCGTCACCGGCAGCAGCGCCTTCGCCGCGGGAGACACGCCGTACAGGCCACCACGCGGGGAGTCCAGGCTGATGTGGATGACGTCCTCCGGGGCGAACGTCGCGGAGCGGACCCCGTCCACGTCCTGCCGGTAGCCGGTCACCTCGCCGTGCTGATCCGAGATGACCGTCATGGTGGTGGAGTCCAGTGTGTAGATCGCCACCGGTTCGCCGAGGAGCCGCACGATCTCCAGGTAGGCGTCCCCGAACAGCTCCAGGTCGGTGACCGCGTTCCGCAGCAGCTGGACCATGTCCTCATGCGGGTTCACGAACCTCAGCAGCCGTCGCAACCGCGCTACCTCGGGCGGGTCCGGCGGCAGTTCGCCTTCCGGGACGTCCTCGTTGGAGACGATCTGGACGCCGCCGGCGGTGACGGTGCGGGCGATCAGGTCGATCGGGCTGCTCACCCAGATGCAGGTCAGGTAGGCCTGGTGGAGCTGGGTGAGGATCTGCTGCCGCTCGGACGTCGCGGCGACCTGTGCTGAGGAGGAGATGTTGGCCAGGGGGATGCCGAACTCGTAGCCGGTGCGGCGGACCTGGGCTGCGGTCGGCTGCTCCCGGGACTCGGCGACATCGGCGGCGGGGGCCAGGCCACGGCGGAACGCGCCGGCAATGCGGCTCAGTACGCCCACGGGTCACCCCCAGCCGCTATCGGAAATCCGCCGATCGTCGGCACCTGGGTCCGTTCGCGGTCGTGGCGGCCGGCATGGCCCGGTTCGAGAGCCGGAGAGGCGACCGGGTCGTCGGGGAAGTGGAACCTGGGGGCATTACCGAGGTTGATCAGCAGGTAGCGGAGGGCGTCCGGGGCGTGGTCCTCGGCTTTGGTGTCCACGTCCTCTGGGTTGCCAGTGGTGGCGTGCGGCAGTGCCGGAAGGGTGCGGACCAGGTTCTCTGCTCCTGCGAACACGTGGAGCTTCGGGCAGGTCTCCCAGCCCAGCGCCCGATGGTGGAGGCACGCCGGGGCCTCGGCGAGGTAGGAGTGGACGCGTTGCCAGCCGGAGATGCGACTGCCAGGGCCCTTTCCCGCTGCGGTCAGGTGAGCGCCGTTCTCCGCGTACACGTCTGCGATCGGCTTCGCCTCGCCCCGACTGGCCCACATCGCGTCATCCGCGTACCGGGCCGCCACACTCTCGCCGGCCTCCGCAGCGACAATCCGCTGCGCCTGGACCGACTCTGCGACCTGCGTGTCGTACAGCTCCCGGTAGACCCACACCCGGCCGTCCTCGTCGACCGCGCCCCAGAGCACGCACCACGGCGCGGTGTAGCCCCAGTCGACGCCCGCGAACCGGTGCCATGAGGACGGCAGCGTGGTCGGCTGCACCACGTGTCGCTCGTAGCGCCACTCGGAGAAGACCTGGCCGCTGAACATGCCCCAGTCGCCGTCGAGGAACGCCCGGCGGAGCTTCTCGTCGAGGCCCTGCAGGTTGCGCCGGTACTCGGCGCCGAGCTGCGGGGTGTCGGAGACCCGGGCCTGGATGAAGATGCGGCGCCGACCGTTGCCGTCCTCGATCTCCCGCTCGCCGTGGCCAGTTGCGTCTACGTACTCGGCGCGGACCCGGGAGTGCCCGATGCCGCCGGGGTTCGTTGCCGAGCGCACGCCGAGGCAGGGAACGCCGGCGACGCCGGAGCGGACACGGACGTACAGCTGGTCGACGACGTCCGGGGGAATGGTGGTCCGCTCGTCGATCAGCAGCAGGTTGATCTCCGCCGATTGGAGGGCGGACACCTCGCTGATGTTCTTGGCATGTCCGAACGTGAACACCGACCCGTTGGCGAACCGCAGTTCGTGCGTGGAACCGTTGTAGCGGGCGCCGAGCGCCCGAGCGTAGTTGTAGCGGGCGAGCATCCGCAGGACGGACTGCTCCAGCTCAGGAAACGAGCGGCGGAACCAGAACGCCTGCAGGCCGGGGAACCGGTAGCAGGCCCGTAGCCCGTACATCAGCAGCGACGTGCTCTTGGAGCCGCCGGCCGCCCCGCCGTACAGGACATCGAAGTTGGCGTCGGGCAGGGACAGGAACCGGCTCTGGGGGCCCGGGTTCGGAGCGAACCCGAGCACCTCGAAGGGGTCGACCGGCGGGGCCGAGATCCGCTGCGCCGCGAGGGCGAGTGGGTCGGTGCGCACTGGCCCTCCCGGCTGCTACTCCACGGCGCGGAGGTGCCGGGCTGCCACCTGTCGAGCAGTTGCCGCTTCCGTCCCAGACACGCCCGCCGACAACAGGGCCGCATCGATAGCGGAGATGACCTTTGCGGCCTGCGCTTCAGAGATCGACGCGAGGCGCTCCTCGATGTTCAGCCTGGCGATCGCGGAAAGCACGGCGAGTGCCCGGTCCATGGCCCGTTCGTACAGCTGCACCTCGGCGCGGGTCTGTTCGCTACCGGAGTTGCCCTCGTAACGGATCCTGTCGCCGAGCCCGTTGACCAAGGTCGCGGTGGCGGTCTGCCACGAGACGACCTGGCCGGCGAGCTGCATGAGGGCGGTCAAAGGGTCACCGACCGGTTCGACGTCGAGTTCGGCGAGCACGGCCCGGGCCTCCCGTTCGACGTTGTCGCGAGTGGCCTTGAGTTGCTGCCCTGGGGTCTTCCCGCCGTGCAGCTTGCACCGGCCGACGCCCGGGTGGTCGGTGCCCCAACCGGCGGGGAGTCCGCAGTTTTCGGCGGACTGCTCCTGCCGTGTCTTGGCGCCGCAGACCGGCTTGTCGCCCCTGGCCACTGTCAGACCTGCGGTTCGGAGGTTGCCGCCCCGATGAGGCTGCCGTCGGCCCGGTACCAGTCGATGCTGTCGAGCCGGGGGGTGATCCGGCCCTCGTGGTGGAGTGCCCGGTACGTCGGGACCGCCCGCACGGCGTCGGCAGGGGCTCCGGGGATGTGGACGTCGAGGTCGACGACGAACTGGTGAAGGGGCAGGTGGCGGCCGCGGAGCTGCGCCTTGGGGTGCAGCAGGTGCAGGCTCTGGCGGAAATGGGGTTCGATCTCGGGGGACACCTGGATGCGGACCGTGTGCCAGTAGGCGGCGCGGGCGTTCCTCTTGGCATTCGCGCGCTGCCGTCCGCCTGCGGCGGGGTTCTGTGCGCGGAGCCAGGAGGTGTCGTGCTTGCCGTGGACGAGCGCGGAGATGTCGCCGCGCCATCCGTGGCGGCGGCGTTCACGCCTGGTCGGTCCGTCGGCCGGGTTGGGCCGGGTGTAAGTGCGTGCGGCGTCACGGCTGAAGGCGCGGCGTTCGGCGCGGAGACGGAGAGGCATGAGGGCTCCCGGTTGAGGGCGGGGTGGTCAGTCGAGTACGGCGCGGACGAAGCAGTCCTTCGCTTCGAGCAGCTTTCGGAGTCCGGCCGTCAGCTCGGGGCTATCCGCCATCTTGTGGAGCATGGCCTCGGCGAGGTCATGGCACGGCTTGCTGATCGCCTGAAGGTGCTCGGGGAGGTGGGCGTACGCGAAGTGCTTGGCGATGGCGGTGGTTCCGGGGTGACGTCCGGTGGTATCCATGAGGGCTCCGTTAGAGGGTGGGCGACTGTGCTTGGTCGGGGATGAACTCGGCGGCTACCGGGGCGGTGATCCGGTCGGTGTGCCGGGCTCGACAGGTGGCGCCTTCGTGCCACCAGCGGAGCTCGCCGAGCCAGGCCGGCCTCCTGCATCGGGAGCAGGTGCCGGGGATCGGCTTCCAGGCGCCAGGGTTGAACGGAGCGTCGAGGGCACGCCAGCTGTAGGCATTGGGTCCCACGATCGCCGTCCTTCACCATCAGGGCTGAGCGGAAGGTGAGGGAGTTGAACCCCCAGCGGTGTTACCCGCCACGCTTTTCGAGAGCGCTTGGCACGCCGATGCCGGACCTTCCAGGCCAGTCGAAGCTGGTGATGGGCTCGCGGCCTGGCGGGACGGTGGGGTGCCAGGCCGCGAGCCGGGCCCGCCGCCCTCAGGGCGGGCCGTCCCCGCCGGCCGGCACACGCGGGCGGCACACGGCGGGGAGCTTGAGGAGTCAGGCCGCCATCGGGGCCGACGCAGAGCGGGCCGCGGCGAGTTCCTCGATCTCCGGCCTGGCGTACAGCGTTCCCTCGGAGCGCCGGCGACCTGGAAACCGATGGATCTTGCCGCGCGTCGCCCACTGCCTGATCGCGGACTCTGTCACACCAGCGAGCTTTGCGGCCTCGGCTGCCGGTATCAAGTCGCCCGGAAGAAGGTGGAGAACCTGCACATCCACCTCCAGGCATGTCAAAACCCCCGCCACAGAGTGACAGGGGTCGAGAAGACATGGGTGTTGCACTGATCGGATTGTGACAGCCGCCGCTCTATACCGCAAGGCGGCGTGCATTCGGGCCGCGATCGAACCAAGCCCGATGGTGCTGCACGAGGAACCTCAGGTGGTCGAGGTAGTAGGTCGGCCAGTTCCTTCCAGTCGATCCAGCCGACTTGATGAGGCCTCGGTGCGCCCACCCATGAATCGTGTTCCTGTTGATGCCCAAGCGCCGCGCCCCTTCAGCCGCCGTGACAACTTCGGTCGACGTTGGCGGGGGAAGGACAGGCTTCTGCCTGGGGCGGACATGGGGCCGCCCAACGATGCTTACCGTGGTTGGCCACGTTGGATCTGGATCGCCGTAGCGGTCTCGCACTTCGGCGGCATGCGCCACCAGGTCGGGACCCAGGAAGAAGTACTCGCCCCGCTCGGAAACGCGCAAATGAGCGAACTGTGCATGGCGCGAAGCCTCCTTCGCTCTGCCGCCAGGCTCGAACGCCAGGATCTCGTCGGGCAGAAGCGAATTGAACCGCCGCACCGGATTGACGGTTGTCCCGATCTTCAGTAGATCGCCTCGCCGAATGTAGTA